>JBCBAO010000001.1:0-46349 GCA_038532405.1 Pseudomonadota bacterium
CCGAGGATGCCTGGGCCTATGAGGATGAAATTTCCCGCGTTCTGACGGCCGTTGACATGTGCCCCGTCCCCACCATCGCGGCCATCCACGGGGCCTGCACCGGGGGCGGTGCCTCCATCGCCGCGGCCTGTGACCTGCGGATTTGCAGCGCCAGTTTGAAATTCGGCTTCCCCATTGCCCGCACGCTTGGCAATTGCCTAAACGCCGGAAACCTCGCCCGTCTGACGGAATTGATGGGCGCGGGCCGGGTGCGCGACATGATCTTCACCGCGCGTCTTGTTGGCGCGGAAGAGGCTTTGAACATCGGTTTGGTGTCCGAGGTGCTGGACGATGAAGACCAGCTTCTCACCCGCGCCACCGGCCTCGCCGACCGCCTCGCTGGCATGGCCCCTCTCACCTTGCGCGCCACCAAAGAGGCGATGCGCCGCAATCGCGAAGCGCTCTCTGTCGATGACAAGGATCTGATCGCGCTTTGCTACATGAGCCAGGATTTCAAACACGGTCTTGAGGCTTTTCTGGCCAAGGAAAAACCCGACTGGACCGGCACATGACCACTGGGCCTCTTTCGGGCATGAAGGTGATTGAGCTCGCTCACATCATGGCAGGCCCGGCCTGTGGTATGATGCTGGCTGATATGGGCGCGGATGTGATCAAGGTGGAAAAGCCCACCGGCGATGACAGCCGCCGGTTTCTGCCACCCGATATCAACGGCGAAAGCGCGGCCTTCATGATGATGAACCGCAACAAACGCGGCATTGCGCTGAACCTGAAGGACCCGGACGCGATTGAGGCGTTGCAAACGCTGATCGACGGCGCGGATGTGCTGATCGAAAACTACCGCCATGACACGATGGATCGACTTGGCCTGGGCTATGAGGCCCTGCGCGCGCGCAACCCCAAGCTGGTCTATTGCGCTATTTCCGGGTTCGGGCGCACCGGGCCCTATGCCGAACGCGGTGGCTTTGATCTGATCGCGCAAGGCATGTCCGGCTTGATGTCCATCACCGGCGAAGGCCCGGGTCGGCCGCCGGTGAAACCCGGCGCGCCCATTGCGGACATCACGGCGGGGTTTCTGGCCGCGATGGGGTGCACGGCGGCCTATTCCCACGCGCAAGCGACGGGACAAGGCCAGATGGTCGACACATCGCTTTTTGAGGCCGGAATTTCGCTGACCTATTGGCAGTCTGCCATCGCCTTTGCCACCGGACACGCGCCCGGTGCTCTGGGATCTGCCCATCCGCTCAACGCGCCTTACCAATCCTTCAAAACGCGTGACGGATGGATCAATGTGGGCGCGGCCAATCAGGCGAATTGGCTGCGACTGCTGGACGTGATCGGCGCGCCGGAATTGAATGACGATCCAAGATTTGCCACCAACAAGGACCGTATCACCCACCTAGAGGCCTTGGTTGGCATTCTCGAAACCCACCTGAAAACCCGCGACACAGCAGACTGGCTGGACAGGATGGAAGCCGTCAATCTGCCCGCGGGCCCAGTGGTGGATATCTGCGAAATGCACAGCGATCCGCAAGCCATCGCCAGGGACATGATCGTGTCCACCACACATCCCGTGGCAGGATCGGTCAACGCCATAGGCTGCCCTGTGAAATTCAGCGAAACGCCCGGATCAGTCCGCCGCCCCTCCCCCACATTGGGGCAGCATGGCCCGGACATTCTGGCGGAAGCTGGCTACAGCACTGATCAAATCGACGCGTTGAAAAGACAGGGCGCGCTGCTGGTCAGGTGACTGCGTGATAGAATGGCGATCCCGGAAGGACTCGAACCCTCAGCCTGCTGATTAGAAGTCTTTCTTTCTGCCGGCTCATAGCTTCCCAAAGTTGAAAATTTTTGCTATAAAAATCAGCAGTTAAGGCACAGCACCACAACTTAGCTGAACATAATGAAACACTGCTTCTCAGAGGATTCCTGAGCCTAAAATGAGCCTAACAGATGTCCAGATACGCCGCTTGAAAATCCCTGCCAAGGGACAGAAAACTTACTTTGATAAATCGCTTCCTGGGTTCGGAGTGCGGGTCTCGCAAGGCGGCAGTAAGACCTTTATCGCCCTATGTGGCCCAGCCCGTAAGCGACACTCATTGGGACGCTATCCGGATATGTCCCTAGCCACCGCTCGTGCCCATGCCAAAAAGGTGCAAGCCGAATACGCCCTAGACAGCCCCATTTCAGCATCTCGCCCGACCATGACCTTTGAGGTCGCGCGCGATATGTTTTTGGCTGACAGCCAAAGGCGCAACCGCCCGCGTACCTTTGTCGAATACAGACGCCACCTGCGCACCCATTTCCCGTTCAAGGAACTACTGAACGACGTGGACCGGCACCAAATCGTCCGCGCTTTGGACAAAATTAAGGATAAACCGTCCGAGAAAAAGCACGCGTTTGTCGCTCTGCGCACAATGATGAACTGGTGCCGAAAGCGAGGTTACTTGGATTTCTCACCGGTACCGCCGCTGACATTCAAAGAAACAACAAGAGATCGAATTCTGAGCGCCGACGAATTGAGAGCGGTTTGGTGGCGGGCGGAAGAATTCGACTATCCGTTCGGCGCAATTGTCAAACTGTTGATCTTGACCGGCCAACGCCGAGGCGAAATCACAGCCCTCCGGCGGAGCTGGCTGACAGATGAGCTAATCTGCTTTCCCGCAGACGCCGTCAAAAACGGTCGCAAGCACTTTCTACCATTGAGTGACATGACCCGAAACTTAGTATCCGAGCTACCAGAGCGCACCGATTTGCTGTTCCCTGCGAGGGGTAAAGACGATTCACCATTTAACGGTTTCTCTGCGGCCAAAAAGAAATTCGACCGAGATCTAAACATCGCCCCATACAACCTGCATGATCTGCGACGCACCTTTAGCAGCAATATGGCCAAGCTGGGCACACCCATCCATGTTACTGAGAAAATTCTGAACCACGTTTCTGGCACCATCAGCGGTGTGGCCGCGATATACAATCGCTATTCCTACCAAGATGAAATGCGCCAAGCGCTTGCAGCACATGAAGGCTACCTTCGCGCCATACTTGATCAACAACTTCAGAGTGACCAGCATAGCCTCAGTTTGCGCGAAATTGAGGAGCCCACGTTCTAGCTACTTGCCCTGGAAGCTAGCCAAAATCGAGGTTCGCAACGGGCCGGAAATTGAAGGCGGGGAGGTTTTTTCCATCAGTCTTTTCCAATCGACGTGACGGGTCTGTGAACACTTTTAACTCGGCTTTGCGACGGAATGGAAATTGAAGAAGCGAACCAACTGTCCGTGGATTTCGCTCGACAGCCATCACCATCTTGAACAAATGTGGGGCCCTTGCGCAGCGTCGCTCGGTCGCGACCAACGTCCTTTTTTTACGTGATGGCAAGCTTTAGCAGGAAACTCCCGATCGCATCGGGTGCGGCAGAACGCCGGTCGCATCCACCAGCGCGCCGCCCGTCAGTTCGGGCATAGTTGCATATCCGCCTTGATCAATCAGTTCGATCAGAAACGAGCGATGCGGGTCAAGCTTGCCTTAACAACATCTTCATGGCTGGAATGCAGGGGTCTAGTTCATGATACATCTAAAACAAAATGGAATACTTGGACTATCGACGAAAAAAGACGCTAGCATATGCGGGTTGGTTGGACGTAAGCGCACAATACCAAACGAATTGTTTTCAACACCACAGAAGCGTTGCGCCTCGCAAATTCTTGAAATTTCAATCATTTATGCTGGCGCGGTACTTGATACCCCGACCGAATAAGCAAAAAGGGCGCTCCAAAATTGAAGCGTCCAAACGACTAGAATATTAAGGTTTGCGGGCAGACGCTACGAGGAACGTCCGTTGGAACGTGAAAGGGGTCTCGAAACAACCAGTGAACCTTTGTTCCATCTTGGTTGAATTTTCCATTCATGCAAGGATATTCCCCAGGCCATGTGTTTCTTATATTCGCCAAAACACGTCCAACAATGAGTTGTCGCATCGGTTGCGGAAGAAACGCAATTTCCAATGAAACGAGCGTGTTCTTGTTTGTCGGCCTAAATTGATATGGCATCATAGTACTCCTCAAAAGGCTGCCCCATAAAGGTCAGTATCTATGACATAAAATATACCTCTTGACACCAGCCCGCAATCGACAGGCGCAGCATTCCATTGCATAGTATCAGCGGCTGAAAGTGCGATTGTTTTGAAGATCCTGTCAACATGCGTGCACAAAAGCTAATTTTGGGAGAGTGCGTTTAGTTGCAAACAAACCTTTTAACTCATCTTACGTCATCTAAACAGAACCTGTTGGTGCTCCAAGACGAGGTATCCACACATACCGAATTGCAGCTCTCATTTTTGATGACAATCGGATTTGAGAAAATCAACCAAATGGTTGTAAGCACGCTACCGGAGAAGGACGCGAACAGGCTTTGTGAAATGCAGCCGAACGAGTTCTTCTCGCCTGAAAACGTCGATTTCTTTCACGATGTGATCTTTCCTAAGATTTCTTTTCTAGACGAAATGCTTGTCGACTTCTCCGGCGAAAGCCCGTTGCTACAAATGCTTCGCCTCAATCATCAGTTTCGTAGTTTCGAAACACTGTTTCTTTGGTCCAGAGTTGCTAGATACAAAGCTTCGACGAAAGACAACATCTCATCTTTCCTATACTCACCGACACCTGACTCTTCGCTTACGCTTAGAATGACTTCGAATGCGGACTTGCGCGGGTATGTATTTGCGGGCCCCGCGTTCGTCTCAGATGATTACTTCCAATGGAATTCGTTGAACGAAAGCAACTTTATTGGAGGATTTCATTCGTTCGCGGCGAAATTTCTTTCTACCGGCCTGCTTGACCGCATGAAAAGATTTTCCGCTTTAAGATCCGTTATCACGACTTCGGACTCTGATTTTCGTTTTGAGAAAATTCAAGACCTTTTGTCGAGACTTGCCACAGTGTCCATGCCCGCTGGAAAATTCTCTCGTTCAATACTCAGGGTGCTCTTACGAGCTGTTATAACCGCAGTAGATACGAACAAAAATTCGGAAGATTTACTGCGATTTTCATTTCCGTTGCGACAGTCCGAATTTAACAGTGAAATTCAATACCTCAATAAATCTCTCGATTTGAGGCGAGTAGAAGGAGAGCATGGTTTAGAATGGGAAAGCGCTCTTACATCGTCTGTTGAGGCAACGAACGATATTGCAAGTCGTCCTGATCAAAAGATGTCAGAGCTTTCCGATAGGGCGCATACCAATGCGACAGACCAACGCCTTGAAAATCTACTCGTCTATCGCAACCTGATCTTCTCAGAAGTCAATTCGTCTGACCCCTTTTTGCCAACCACAGATCAGAAGGACAAAGAGGGCAACTTAGGGAAAAGAAAGGTTTTTCAAAAGGATGGTTCGATTGAAACCGTCACTTGTGACTGGTTGAGAAAAATTCTGAGATGTGATGTCGTCACGTTTTTCAGGTCAGACCACTCTCACTACAGCTTGGAAGGTACCGCATTCAGCTGCGTTGATGCAGAGAGTGAAGTTTGGGCTAGAAAGCAAATTGATGCAATCGCTGACCTTTCGAAAAGTTCAGAACAAAGTGGATCATATCTTTACAAGTCTTTTTCTAATTCGAAACAGCAGCTCTTACTGAGCGGACAAGACTTCACTTCAACCGATGCTGAAGGCGACTCCGATAAAACAGCTTTGGGCAAAAACGTATCAAATGATTTCTTGAGCGATAGGAAACTTCGAACTCCTAAATGCGCGTTAATTTTACCGGTTCAACACGGTGGCAGGACTTATGGAGTGATTGAATGCGTCAGCTTTTTGCCTTTCGCCTTCGACAGCTCCGCTCTCGTACTTATTGACGAGTTCACAGACTTATTGGGCCAATTTTTCTTGGTTAAATCAAACGCTAAGCTGGTAAGTGACATAAACGAAGAAACAGTCGGAAAAGTATCTGATCAAGGACCACAAAAGTCCTACGATCAAATCGCTCGTATTATTGCCAACTACTTTCTTTGTTTTTCGGCTTCGATCTGGCGACCGAACAACTACAACGCCAATGTAATTGAATTGAGGGGGCAGCATAACCGGTTTAACAAACAAGACTCGATTGCACCTCATATGCTTCCAAAGTTTAACCTGTCGTCTATCCCTTCGGTCACACAACAGGCTTTTGAAGCGAAAAAATGCATCACGGGCCAATTGGGCCAAAAACCATTTGATACGGAATGGCTGGAAGCAGACTTCAGAAAGGACTGGGTAGAGAGTGGCGCAAAATATGCCGCTGTTTTGCCGATCTTTGTTGATGACCAACCAGTCGCAAGTATTGCTTTGGCGAGTAAAAATCATGAATTTACAGATGCCTGGGCGCCGCAATTTGAGTTCTGCGCGGATGTTGTGGGAAGCGCATTAAAAAACGTAGCGGTTTTGGAAAAAGTCGTTTGGGATGGCCTTTCAGATACCAGCCATGAATTGGGGAACATTTCCAACAAACTGAATGTTGCTTCTTCTCGATTAAAAGGCACAATTGGGTCGCTCGAACCGCGCCTACGATACAGTGAACCCAGAAGCGGAGATCTCATCCAAAAAGTTCAGCTAAGCCTCGGCGACGTACTTCGCTCGTCAGAAGAGCTAGCTGTGATAGCAGACGTGTTAGAACCTGAGAGCTTTGTCAAATTCTTTGGAGAGGGCCTGGTTAGATCAAGCCCACTTACATATCGGCTTTTGTCAAAATTAAAGCTGGAAGAAATCTCCATACGAGAAATCTGGAACGAACAGTTCGAAAACGCGAGCAAGCAAGCGCACAAGAAAGCACTGGAGTTTGATGTTCGATGGTTGGCGGATCAAGACGTTTGTTATGTCGACCAAAAAATGACAGCAAGCGTTCTTCGAAACCTTATCGCAAATGCAATCAAATATGCGCCCAAGAAAGGAAAAATAGATGTTGAGGCCCACACTATACCGGAACGCAAGGTGCTAACCCTGAAGATTGCAAACCTTGGTCCACGACTGTCACGCCAAGAACAAAATAGAATTTTCGAACGACGATTTAGAGGATTCGAAGCTGAAAAAAGTACTGTCAAAGGTCTTGGAGAGGGTTTGTTTCAAGCAAAGGCATTTGCGAAAAGGCAAAAAGCTTCTTTGTCACACATACAAGATACTGTTGAAGGAAATGATAGCTTGGCTAGACATCAATTTACACTCACCTTTCCCTTGATTAAAGAAGCTGAAAACGTTGGGGAGATGTAAGCTTTGTTCGACGCGTTAGAAGGTCCTGAGGAAGCTGAGAAGGTAATCTTAATTCTAGAAGACGAACCTGCCACCATCGAAGTCCATGAGAATGCGCTAGCTGCGGCGGAGATAAAATACGATATTGTTAATACGTCGGATGAGTTTCTAGAAAAGCTGAGGTCTGGGTTCAGCGAGAATGTTGCCGGAATTTCGCTGGATGTTAAACTGCAATTGCCGATTGGAATTGATGCGCCTCAATTTAACGAACATGCAGGGTGCTGGTTTTTTTCAGAAGTTCTAAGATCGAATGAAGACGCTCAGGTTGAACTGAGCGAAGACACGCAAAAGTTACTTAAAACACTTCCCGTGGCTTTTTTAACAAACAATAGTAACGATCCGAAATTGAAGGCACTTGAGGAACAAAACATCGGATTCGGGTTCTCGAAGTTCACGAAATCCTCGAGCCAAAGCGAGTTGTTTCTTGACTGGGCTCGCAAAGCTGTCCTGAATTCACGGCTAAAAGCGGACTTCGAAAGTTCGCTTACCAGCGCTTCGGTGTTTTTGTCTTCGCTTGGATTGACAACGGCCCAAGAAATGAAGGCTCTTGGGGTCAATTTTGTTAACCATGATCTCTTCAAGTATATTTTGACGTTGAGCGACGGTGAGCCTGGATACAGTAGAATTTTGTCTTTTCGGCCTTATGAGGAAACACTAGATCCTTCAATTTGCATGCAAAGATGGGACCTAATTTCTGACTTCATTGCCCGCGCTATGGCTGTTTTTTCTAATAACATAGAAGTTGTTAAGGCAGACTTATCGCAAGAGATCCAAATTTTTGGAGGCAGGTCCGCGCTTGAGATACTCGCGAGCGGAAGCGACCGAGACTTGGCGGAACTAAACCAGTATTATCATGAGCGTTGGAACAAGTAGTGAAGGTATTTGACTTTTTCGACGAGGCAGATTCAAACTGCCGGTGTCCCGTAATTTGGCGCTGCGTTGCTCCTGATGTTGAGCCATCGCCACTTTCAGAAGCCGTAACTTCTTCCGCTGACGAAAGACTGGCGATTGCGCGAACTTTGAACCGTTTAAATTCAACCAAAGGTTCCACGCGGCGGCGCATCAAATGGGAAAAGAGGGCCACGGTAACAAGGTATTCTGATGGAACAATTCCGGTAGTGTATTTCGCAAGAGATCCACAAACTGCGATTACTGAGTGTTTTCATTGGGCAAGTAGGAGAATAAAGCCTCCCGAAGGTTCATACGAAATAACTTTGAAAGTTTTTTCCGTCCGCTTTGACGGGCACCTAAAAGACTTAGAGGCGCTTACGCCACCTTGCATGGACCTTGTTCATGGCACGAACTACGATTGTTGCAACAAGGTGGCAGAACTTGCCTATGAAGACGAACGCCTCGACGGACTAAATGTCCGTTCCGCGAGACGATTGGACGGTGTGAATGTACCTGTTTTCCGGGAGACATCTGTGGGAGAGGTGATTGATGATGATATTTGTATCTTGCACGTGGAAGACAACATGTTGACCTGCTTTCTTCAACGACAGCAATTTGAGGTGGTTAGCGAGGATGTGTATTCTTTGATTGCAAAGTCGTAAGGTTTGAATATCGCCTAGAAGCGAGCTTTTCTTGATGCCAGCTTGCAAGGATCCAGCGGGATTCAATACAACGCAGTAGCTCCAAATTCGCAAATCTCTCCAGAGTTTTTTGTGCTCAATGAGAGCTCTATGATCTGGCCGCGATTAGCCAAAAAAGTTCGACAACTGTATCTTCACCACAGAAGTGACCAATTGACTAGGAGCCACCCTATCGATTGAGCCGATATTTCGTACAGGGCATCACTTTTGCTTCTCTGGCCCACGCCGATCCAAAAGTTCCAGAAGTGGTCCGATATGGTTCACAACACACTTTTCTAGATCACGCTAGAAGCCACCATATTGGCTCAGTAAATGTGCTGAATACTAGACACAGACAATAAATATTGTTTATATACAAATAGATAGTCTTTACTCTAATGGGCTCTTCATGAGCATACTCGTTAATTGCCAAGTGGAGGAAAAGACATGCTCGCTGGACATTCAGGTGCCACGGCTGGATATGACAGTGGTTCATTCACATAAGACATTTTCGACAGCAGCGGTAACTGGGTAGGGTTTATTTCTCCCGATGAGATTATAGATCTTGGCGATGAACGCACCCCAGCTGATATCATTGGAGCATCGTGTCCAGAACGGAGTGGTGTTCTCAATTCAGCAAGGTGGATTAAGCTTTTTCCTCAAGGAAAGATCGTTACGCTTCAATCGCTATGCTAAACAAAGCCCCAAAGACACCCCCCCAAAGGTGAGGTCTTTGCGGGCTATTTTTGTTTATGGAGACAGCCAGGTGCTAGGGCTGCTGGTTTTTCAGGTTCCGCTTCCATTGCGGAATTTCCACATCCTTTGATTTCTCCTCAGAAGATAGTTTGTATTTCCTCATAAGTTCGAGAAGTGGTCCGACGTGGTTCACCAAAGGGGTCAGTTCGGAAAAATCACGACTGATGAGCCAAGAAAACGGCTCAATACATGGCTCATCTCCCAAAACACTGAGGTTCGAGAAGCAGTTTGCCAGCAAGAACCGTTTTTCTTCCGGAACCAGCGTTTCGTGAAGCTCTGTCAGGCTCGTTATCAGTTCGAGAAATTTCTCCAGTTGAGCCTCCGAAAGGTCTGATTTTACCAGTTCCACACGTTCTTCTTTGAGCTGCGCAACTTCCAGCTTCATCGATTGCTTGCGCGCATCATGCGCATGTCGATCTATTGCACCGTCCAATAGCAGGTCGGTCAATCTCTCGAGGCGTTCTTCGGCTTTGGCAATCCGTAGATCAATCGAAGTCACCATTGCGCTTCGTTCCTCTGTATTGAGCCATTTCAACCAGTCGGCACGCAACTTTTCGGCATCTGTCTCTGATAAAGACAGGCGCTCATATGCCGTCGAAATCGCTCCTTCGAGTCGATCTTCCCGAATGATGTTTTTGGGGCAGTCCTTTGTTTGACACCGGTAATAGACGAAGGTTTTCTGACGTTCAGGGATCATGGCGCGTGAACACAAGGCGCATTGAAACAGACCTCGATACAAATGATTGTGCCGCGTAACTTTCTTCCCAGCCTTTCCTGCTTTGATATCTTGCACACGCTGGAAAAGCCGCACCGATATGAGTGGTTGATGGACCCCATCGTAGACTTCACCGGTCCGCTCTATCTGGATTTGACCCGTATAGAATGGGTTGCGAAGGATGGTCTCAATGCCATGTTTCGTGACGGGTTTTTCGATGTGATTTCTGAGGCCTCGGCGCTCCATCTCCAGCTGCAATGAGTTGATTGAAAATTGCCCGGACGAATAGAGATCAAAAGCTGCTTTGATCAAAGGTGCTTTTGCGGGGCAAGGTGTCTTGGGCTTACCACGGCCATTATCGAGGTATCCGATTGGTGCCCTGAACGGGTAAAGTCCTTGCTTCAAACGTCCGCGCAAACCTTTGATGCACTCTTCGCGAAGATTGTGGATGTAGTCTTCTGCAATCACTGCCTGGAGGTTAGCAGACAAGCGTCCACCGCGCGTATCCAGATCCAGGCCATCTGCAACAAAATATGGTTTGACGCCGTATGATGGCAGTTCCGATATGTGCGTCCAGTCCCGCAAGTTGCGAGCTGAGCGGTCGATCTTGTGCATGATCAGACCTTCAGCACACCCTTTCTTTAGCTGCTGAAGCATCAGATTAAACACGCGTCGTCCTGACTTGGCCGCCGTTTCCTTTTCTTCGAACCATTGAGTGATTGTCAGGTCGTTTTGACTCGCAAAAAGCGTTATCGCGTCCTTTTGCGCTTCGAGCGAAACACCCTCACCTTGCTTCTGGGTGGACACTCGAATGTATCCAAAACAGGGTTTCATACATCGGTCTTAGTATCTTCGGACTCTACCATATCTGCAGAACTTGACAAATCTGCGTCGTTCTTCCACGGCCAGGTACCATCGCGTTTCATCCGATCGTAAACGCGTTGGCATAGCTCCAAATGTCTTTGTAAGTGCTCGTTTTTGTCCATAGGAACATGCTAACTTTTGGAGCCTGTCCCTGCCTAGTAGTCACATTATCAATCTCACCGATATGGTGGATACATGGTGGCCGAGAATGGTCTGAACCGGACGCCTTTGTGCATCAGCCAAACGGTGGATCGATGGTTCGCCTGGTTCTGAAAATCAAGCGCTGAGAATGGCGGTAAGAAGCGCTCAAAGAAGGGCGCATCATTCGCACCGAGACGATAGACCATCATGGTGCCCACGTTGCCCAGGATGGCATCACGCACCTCTGTGTCGGTTTGCGAGAGATGTTGATGCGCAAGGATAAGACCCAAACCATACTTGCGCGCCTCAGACAGCAATCCAGCAAAAGTCTTGGTCGTCAGGTTGTGGAACTCGTCGACGTAGAGGAAGAACGGACGTCGCGCCAGTGCGGGCATGCCATGTCTTGTGAAGGCGGCCTGCATGATCGTGGATGTGATCAGGCCACCCATGATGTTGGAGATGTCCGTGCCGAGCCGCCCCTTTGCTAGATTGATGATGAGCGCCTCGCCACCGTCCATGATGGATCGAAACCGAAGCGTTTGGCGTGGTTCACACAGCGCTGTCCTCACCGCAGGATGCGCCAGAAATGCGCCGATCTTGTTTGCCACAGGGCTCACGCCATCGGCGCTGGTTTGATAATTCATGGCGGGGAATTCATGTTTCCAGAAGAACCGTGCTTGTGGATCAGTGAGGCTTTCCGTGATCTGGCGACGAAAACCTTTGTACACGAAGAGCTTAAGGAGATCTCTTAGATCAGCCTGAGACTGCTCCAAAAGCGCCAGGATCGCATAGCGCAACAGGTGCTCCATCCGCGCGCCCCACGCATCTGGCCATTGCTTTTTGAGCGCCTCAATGAAGGCAGAGGCGACGAGCGGGCGGTACTGCTCACTCACGCGCCGCAACGGATTGTATCCCAACGGACAAGCAGGATCGGCCACGTTCCAGTAGAGATGATCCGCCCGGAGTTGGCGATGCAGGCTTTCGGCAAGATCGCCATGCGGGTCGACCAAACAGAATCCCGTGCCCTGGTTGAAATCTTGCCACGCCAGGTTCTGCAGCAAAGTCGACTTACCCGTCCCGGTTTGGCCGATGACGTACATATGCATCAGCCGATCCGGCTCGGTAATTGCAAATGGTTTTGGATCTTCATAGCGCTGATAGGCCATTCCTAAGGTGGTTGATTTAGGCATCAACGCATTTTCAGCGCTGAGGTCTCCTAGCGCTAGCAGGCTGCACATGGGTTGAATCCATATCGTGCATACTAGCGCGGTTTGAGACCGTCAGGCACAATGGCCTCAGATCGTTCTTTCCACGCCATCGCCTTCAGTAGAGCGCTCAGGACATCCGTCCTGGTCGCTCCAACCTGAAGGGAGATGCACTATGGAAAAACCATCCGAAGACATTGAAGCCACCATTGGATCTGTGCCGCGCTGTCAGGCCTGTGGAAGCGAACGTGTGGTACGCGACGCCTGGGCTTGCTGGAACCCAGCTTCCGGTTTGTGGGAGCTCGAACAGGTGTTTGACGACGCTCATTGCCATGCCTGCGAAGACGCGGCGACATTGATTTGGTCCCGCCCTGAGCAACCGCCTCATCTGCGCATTCGTGAGCTCAATGATCGTTTGCGTCGTGAAGGTCTCGGCCAAGGCGCGGTGATGGTGACATCGGGCTTGCAAGCGCACGGCAGTCAGTTCGTCGTTGATGCCGTGAATGCTGTTCGGGCATTCGACAGTTTCGACCATGAGAATGATCCTTGGGGCGAACATGACTTTGGTGCCGTCAAAGTGCGCGGAGAGAAGGTGTTCTTCAAAATCGACTATTACGATCCGACACTGCGAAACGGCTCAGAAAACCCTGCCAATGAAGGCTGCACTCATAGGGTACTGACCATCATGTTGGCCTCGGAGTATTGAGTTCTAAACTGATCATTTCAATCCCATCGATACGCTGCCTGCTAGTCAGACGGCGTTTTCTATTTTTGAGTTCGGCGATCTTGTAAGAATGGGTGGTGAAAATCCGTCATCACTGATGCAGCTCCGTCAGCCGCAGCCGTCTCTCGGGGCTCATTCACATCAGATCTAGATGTTGCTGAGCCGCTGAACCTCTGTCTGGCAGAAACGAACATATGTGCATGGGATGTTGGTTTGCTGCCGGCCCCTCAAGGGTCCGGTCTACTAAGACCAAAAGCCCAGTGCGATGTTCATTCTCCGCCGAAAGTACACCTTTCTACCGCCATATCGATCCAGCCCATATTGTGCCTACTAGTGCGTTCAAAGCTGGCGACTTAGACTGATGCTCTATCAGTTTAATGTAATCGTTTATGAAAACACAATTTGCCCACGACCTGCGCATGGCGCGCAAGAAAGCGGGCTTCAGGCAGTGCGATCTGGCGCATTTGCTGGCCTGTCACCAGTCCATTCTGTCGACCCTTGAAAGGGGCAAGCAAAGGCCAAGCTTGGAACAGATCATAGAGCTATCTTTGATCTATGGCCGGTCGTTTGAAAGCTTGTTTGCCGAGGTTATGGCAGAGCGCAAGAGGCATCTGCGCAGACGTCTCAAGACCCTGCGAGATCCCAGAAAACGCAAAGCCCAGACATTTAACCGTCAGCGCTCGTTGCAACGGCTACGCGAGCGCTTGGAACAACCAGACGAGTATGGAGGGGCTTAGCGTGCTGTCGATTGCGGTCGGAACACGACGCGTGGGGTACGTCTTCATCGGTGACGGCCAGCTGTGCGACTGGGGGATCACAGTCAAGTCAGCTAAGACCAAAAGCGATATTGCTGTCTTCGTGCAAGGATTGATCAGTGAGTTGCAACCCGATGTGGTGGTCTCTGAGAAATGCGACAGGGCCTGCCGAAAGGGCAATCGCACCCGCGCTCTCATTGGAACAATCGCAGAGATCGCCAGCCACAACACGGTACTGGATGTGTCGGTGGCAAGACCACGACGCTACAAGTCAAAGTTCGAAGAAGCCGCGTTTCTGGCGAAGAAGTATCCGGAGATCGAAGGATACATGCCAGAACGCAAACGTCGGTTCTACGAATTCGAGCCACGCAGCATGATGCTGTTTGAGGCCCTAGCCTTGGCCGAAGACGCCATGCAGGGCCCACCGACGCGTCTCGCTGCCGCCATGGGTTAATCTGTTCTTTCTTGGCCGCTGGCCAACCGCTCCGTTTCGGAGCGGTTTTTCGTGTGGTACGCCTTCTCGGGGTGACCTGGCTTTGCGAAGGCATGCTCAGCCGCAGGTGAAAACTACTCGCTCTTGAAACCGCCCCAGCTTGAAACGCCCCTGAAACGACGAGCTGTTGAGCCATTTGTCGATCCGGAGGCTTGCCTTATCGATCTTGAACGCTTGACCATCAAACGTGACGCTTTCGGCGATGTAGTCTTGGTCACTGCTCGGATCATCCCAACGGTAGCTATACACGTCGCCGCTTTTGGTAAGCGTCGCGGGTTTGCCGCCGATTTTTGCTGAATACACGCAGTCCGTGAGTTCAGCTGTGGCTGATGTTGGAGGGGCCATGGCTATCAGGGCCACAGCAATAACACTTATGATTTTCTTCATATCCGTCCTCTGTCGTTGCTTTCATTTGGTTGGCGGCCGCGCTGTCGAGCGCGCGCCGATTGGCACAGTTGATCCACACGCAGGCCAAATCTTTCCAAAAGCTTTTGAACGTCGGCGGTGCAACACTATTGGCAATTCTGTACAGGCCTGAAACTGCGCCGTATGACGGCTTGTTCCGTCCGCTCTTCCGGGTTACTCTAGGCGGACACCGTGCGTAGGCCGTTACAAACAAAGGGCTTTCTGCGGGATGCAACAGAATTGCCAATAATGTTGCAGATCATCGACGACCGCAAAATGCGGATTTCTACGATGAGACTTGGACAAATACTTCCATGCAAAATACCGCACCCGCATCTGAGATGCGCTTGTACAGCCATGACGGCGAGCGACTGTATATCAATTCTGAGGAACGCCAGAGGTTTTTACACGCTGCCCTTCGAGCTTCACCTGATATACGCCGCTTGTGCCTGACCTTGCTCTACACAGGGTGTCGCGTGTCAGAAGCGCTGGAACTAAAGGGACGATCGCTGCAGCAGGAGGCGCAGTTGCTGACCTTTCGAACTTTGAAGCGCAGGCGGCACAATGTGTTCAGAGAAGTGCCCATTCCCACCACGCTGGTGAATGAGTTGTCTTTAGCGGCCAGCACACCTGATGACCTTCTTTGGCCAAACGTGCATCGCAGTACGGCATATCGCGCTGTGAAGTCCGTTATGTCTGCCGCTCAAATCAGTGGTGCAAAGGCCTGTCCAAAGGGTTTGCGCCATGGATTCGGCCACTATGCCGTCATCGTCTCTCTGGTGCCGCTCAACATCGTTCAAAAGTGGATGGGACATGCGTCTATGAAAACCACGACCATCTACGCCAATGCCGTTGGTCCCGAAGAGTTGGCCCTTGCGCGCCGTATGTGGAATAAGCCACCGCTGCCGGATCTCTAAGGCTTGCCGGGGACAAAGGATTGACAGAACACATCCACAGATTGCACGGTTTCCTCAAAAGCTATTTTAGGGGGAAATTATGCGGTCTTATGAAGCTGCGCGTGCCTATTACAGCACTTTGGAATTTTTGGCCTGGGGCGTCATAGCCCTGGGCGCGATCGTCGCCTTTGGCGGCTTGGTCACGGCAAGCCAAGTCGGGCGCGGTTTCGGCTCAAACGCGTCGACGATCGCCATTGTTTCGGCCTTTGTGCCAGGCGTTGGCTTGGCATTCGTCGGCTTTCTTGGCTTGGTCATCTGCCAAAATGGACGGGCGGCTGTCGACACCGCCGAGTACAGCCAGCAGATGCTCAAGGTTGCCCGCGACACACTGGAAGTATCAAGGCAAGCGCTACGCCAGAATGGTGCGGCTGGCAGCCGATCCTTCAGTGCTGCACCTCAAACAGAAAGGGTAGAACCGCCTCTGACCAGCGACGCATCATTTGCTTCGGTGAAACCGGCAGAACCAAGTGTTGCATTGCCCGATGCTCAGACCGCACAGCCGATCTCATATAATGGCGCAAAAATTGCCATAGAAAATGGCACCTATAAATACGCCGGTTTGATGTTTCATGAATTAGACAAGGCGAAGGCCTATGTCGATCAGTTAGGCGTCAACGAAAACGCAAACCTCGAACCACTTCCGCAAATTGCGCCACCCAACGAGACCATCGAATACCGAGGCGTCGAAGTGATAAAACGGGACAACAAATTTCTCGTTGGGGAACGGATTTTTTACAGCGAACACGCCGCGCAGAAATACGTCGATCGGACTTTGGCGTGATTAGTTCAGCGCCTTTGTTTGTCGTTGAAATGGCGGAAAGATTGACCCCCAAACGCACCCCCAACCTCTATGGGGGTCGAGTGTGGGGATACATAGCTGAACATAGCGCCTCATCGCGTCACCAAACGGGACGTTTTCGCAACGCGACTTCACTCCCTCTCGCTCGTTCACCCGCCGCCCCAAAATACAATACTAGCCTCCCCGGCTTACCCTGATGCGTGTCTCCATTTCCCATGACACCGTCCGCAAGGGCTTCATTCTCAAAACCACCTATCATGAGGTGATCCTTCAGGTGGCTTTTACTCATGAAGAGAAACAGATCATCACACAAAGAGGCTTACTGAAAACCAAGCTGATGGATCGTCGTCCGGCCACAGCCAAGGTTGATGATCGAGATGAAAAGTTTGAGCTCCGCGTCGAAGATCTGATGGACGGCGCGATTGATCGATTTCTCTGCGCTACACCGAGCCAATCCAAAATCTACGAAGAAACGCTACTTGATGCGCTCCAGCAGATGAAACTCTGGCTCGATGATAACGCCGATACGGCGGACCGCACCGTGGTTGAGTTCTGATGTCTCGCAGTTTTGCCCAAGATTACGTGAGCTTCGTCCTCTTTGGGGTGATCCTGGCTATGATCCTCATCGTGGCAGTATTGGTGTCCTGGATCGCCTTGATCGGCATTCCGGCCTATGTCGGGTATCGCCTCTGGAAGGAAAATCCAAAGCGACTTGAGCGGCTCGCCCGTGAAGAAACCCAACTGCTGTTTGATCACGCGCAGGCTGGAACTGTCCAACTCTCCGAAGAAGAGATCATGGACGGGCTAACACGGCATTGGTCGCCAGACATGCCGACCGTTCTTGGCGTGCAACTCATGGAGATTGGCAGAGCGCTTTTTGAGGCCGAAGGGCTGGCAAAAGAGATCCCACCCCTGCCCGCGCTATGCAACACAATCGAAGGCGCGCGGTATCGCGACATGCTCGCCAAATCTGGGCAGGCCCGCACTGACAGAGTGATAGTCACGCAAGCGCTCGACATCATCAGTCAAGCTCTGGCCCCCATCGCGAACGCCGTGCCGCCGCTCGACGGCGACGTCATGGTTGAGGTCACGCAGTTCACCCAGCCGCTTGGTCGGACTGTGCAAAACATCATCGCTCCCTTCTTTGCCGAAAACGACTACCACCTCTTCAAAGAGCTTCGTCAGCGGATCGATAGCAACCTCACGGCCACCCATCGCACCAACCCGATTTTCCCAGTGGACTACAAAGGTGATGATGTGGTCGACACCTACCTGCGCGGCACGTATCTCAAGGAGCTCTTCAAATTAAAGACCCCCTTCACCATCCCGGAAGACAGCCGGTTCGAACACACCCATATCGTTGCTGGATCGGGCCACGGAAAAAGCCAAACTCTGCAATACTTCATCGCCAAGGATCTCGAAGGTGTCGCGCGCGGGGACCGCTCGGTTGTGGTGATCGACAGCCAGGGTGATCTGATCAACACCATTCTCAATGCCAAGGTTCTGCCGCCAGAACAGATTGTCCTGATCGACCCAGAGGATATCGGCTACCCGGTCAGCCTCAACCTATTCTCGGTCGGTCAGGATCGCTTAGAGAGTTACGACCCTTTAGAACGAGAGCGCCTCACAAATTCCATCATCGAGCTCTATGACTTCGTCCTTGGGTCGCTGCTCTCGGCCGGAATGACAGCCAAGCAAAGCGTGGTCTTCCGGTATGTCACGCGGCTCATGTTTCATATCCCGGATGCCACCATCCACACCCTGCGCGAATTGATGGAGCCGGGTGGCACGGCAAAATACCAAGAGCACATCGAAAAGCTCGAGGGCACACCGCGCCGCTTCTTTGAAACCGAGTTCGACAGCAAGGAGTTCACCAACACCAAAACGCAAGTGCTGCGCCGCCTCTATGGGGTCCTGGAGAACCAAACCTTCGAGCGGATGTTCTCGCACCCGGAGAGCAAGTTCGACATGTTCACGGAACTTGGTGCTGGCAAGCTCATCCTGATCAACACCGCCAAAAGCCTTCTCAAAGAACAGGGCACTGAGATCTTCGGCCGCTTCTTCATTGCTTTGATCGCACAAGCTGCTCAAGAACGGGCCACCCTGCCCGCCCGCGACCGTCTCCCTGCCATGGTATACATTGATGAAGCACAAGACTATTTCGATCAGAACATCAGCGTGATCCTGAGCCAAGCCCGCAAATACAAAGTCGGTATGGTCATGGCCCACCAGTATCTCGGTCAGCTCACCGGAGGCCTACAAGAGGCCTTTGAGGCGAACACCTCAATCAAACTTGCCGGCGGCGTGTCTGCCCGTGATGCCCGCACGCTGTCTGGCCAGATGTCCGCGGACCCACAGATGATCCAGCAGCAGCCTAAAGGCACCTTCGCGACTTACGTGCGTGGGTTGACGGAGCGCGCCGTGCCGCTGAGCTTTCCATTCTTCGTTTTGGAAAAGATGCCGCGCGCCACAAAAGACGAGATCGATGCCATCCGGCAACAGTGCCGTGCGGCCTATGCGGAGCCATGGTCACCAACGAGTAGCGATGAGCAACCACCCGAGGATGAGCCGCCGGAAAACCCCGAAGAAAACGACCCAGATGATCCGCTAAAACCTTCGCCGGAGCTCTAGCAACGCCTAGTCTGGCGCCATGAAACAGCCACATACAGACAGTCTCGGTCGCGCAACGTTCCACTATATCGATCAGCGCGGAGATGTGCGCCCGACACCGCGCGCCCTTCGCTGGTTCAAACATATCGAACGGCATGGCCCGCAATCGTCAGAGTTTCTCTATGAGCTCACACGCGATACGCATCGGTGCAAAGACACCGCCCTGCGTGACTTGCAGAAACTGCGAGCGGGAGGTTTTCTTCAACTACCAAAACAGCAACGCGCCACCGAACGGGCCGAGTTCAATCCGTATATCTATGACCTAACTCGTCAAGCGCATGACCACCTCAAAGGCCTTGGGTTGGCCGAAATCACGGTACGGCTGACTGGACATTGGTGGCATGCCTACACAGTGTCGGCGTTCACAGGATCGCTGGACATCGTGGCCCAAAGGAACGGGAATACATTCATTCCAGCACACGAAATCTTAGAACGCAACGGTGCAGAGCTTGCGATCCCGCTTCATGGTGGCAAAGTCATTCCGGATCAGCTTTTTGCCATTCGGTACCCAGAGGGGTTTCGCGCGTTCATGCTTGAGGTGGATCGGGGAACGGAACCGATCCAGTCAGGTGCGGCTAGGAAGAGTTTGGCCAAATCCGTTGAACAGTATTCGCAGCTTTTGAATTCGGATGCGCATCGTCGTCACTATGATCTCAGGGCAAACACGCTTATTTTATGGGTGTTCAACAATCCGGCGAGAATGGTTGAGTTTCAGAACCTGTTGCAGGCGAGGTGCCCGGCTCAGGCACCCTCGTTCTTGTGCAAAGTTGTGCCATTCCGTCTTTCTTGGGAAAATCTGCAAAGTTTGCATCAAGCTGCGTGGGTTTCTGCGAACGATGAGGCAGTGGACGGCGTTTAGATTGGGCCGATTCTGTTGAAGAACTCGGGGCAAATGACGACAAGATCGTCGCTGGAGCGTCTGCGCGGGTTGCTTGCCCCGGAAGCTGATCCGGTCGACGCCCAAGTCGGCTGATTTGGCCGGTCAGATCATGCCATGGTCTCCGTTTGGACGGTCTTGGGCCTGAGCTTGGCGAGCTTTCTTAGGTTCTGTGCGATTGCTGCGAGAAGGAGCTCGTCCTTGGCTCCATTCGGTCCGCGCAGTCGCAATCTGGTCAGGTTCAGGATGCGCTTCAGATGCGCGAAGAGCATCTCGACTTTCTTCCTTTTGTCACGGCTGACTTTGTAGGCTTCCGTTTTGCGGCTGGACCGTGCGAAGTCGCGTGCGTCCTCATGCTCTTCCCGACTGATCGATCTGCAGATCGCATTTGGGCAGCACCTTTCTTTGGAGGGGCATCCCTGGCAGTCGGACTTCAGGGCGCGGTATTTACGAGTGCCGGTAATATTCTTGCCGCGATTGGGATCGGAGTAGTTTCGTCGGAACTGTTTGAGCGCGAAGCCTTCTGGGCAGATGTACTGATCGTTGGCCTCGTCATAATCAAACTCAAACCGTGTCCATGCTCCGTCCTTGCGGTTCGAGTGATCGATCACCGGAATGAAGGGGATGATCCCGCGCTTCTTGACCAGCCAACCTAGATTATCGCTGGAGCCATATGCTGTGTCAGCAGCGAGCCAATCCGGCCGGATACCGAAGCGCTTTTCGGTGCGATCCAGCATTGTTTGAGACGCCCCCACCTCGGCCTGTCGGATTGCCCGCGTGGCCTCCACGTCCATAATCACTGAGCTTTTCGTATCGATCAGGTAATTTGTGGCATAGGCAAAGTACGGGCGGCTTTCCTCGGCTCGAGTCCACTGGGCCGCCGGATCACACTTGGCAATGAACTTGGGCTGGACAGGAGAGGCCGCGCCGAAGGCCGCATCATTCAGCGTTTCCAGATACTCTCTTGCCGCACGGTTTCCAGCTGCACGAGCGACGTCTTCATTCCATTCCTTTGCCGCTATGGAACGGGCCTTGTTGGCATCGGCTGGTATCAGGCTGGCGTCAACCGCGAAGCCCTCGCCGGATACGAGGTCTTCCTTAAGGCAGCGCTCGACAGTCGTCTCGAAGATATGGCGCAGCAAGTCGCTATCACGGAACTTGCCATGGCGGCACCTCGAGAACGATGAATGGTCCGGTACCTTGTCCTCGAGCCCAAGTCGGCAGAACCAGCGGTATGCCAAGTTGAGATGCACCTCCTGGCAGAGGCGGCGCTCAGACCGAATGCCCATCACATAACCAATCACCAGCATCCGGACGATGAGTTCGGGATCAATCGAAGGGCGACCTGTGTGGCTGTAGAACGGTTTCAGCTTCTCCCGCATGCCGCCTATGTCGAGGAAACGATCGATCGCTCTCAGGACGTGATTGGGAGGGACATGTGCGTCCAGATCGAACTCGTAAAACAGCTGCGCCTCGACCTTTTGAATGCCCATCATCGCTCCATCCTCCCAATCTCGATAAATTGAGTGAATCAAACGACTTGCCGCACTGCAACACAGAGTTTTTCAACAGCATGGGCGGCAAGCCGACCTTCGCTGCGAGTGCACTATCATGATGACCTACCTTGGAAGCGGACATCCGTGTCGAGCCCAACCAATACAAATCCAAAAAAAGCAGAATAGCTAAACTATCCGTCAAAGCGATCTATGCCTGCGTGAATACACGTTTGGATTGATTTAAGAGACTTATTCCCGCAGATTATGTCCAATTGACGAGGACAATTTTTTGAACACGCTTCTAGCCAACGGGATCGATCTAGTTTTTCATGTCGCTCCTCTTCACTATCTGCCCTTCATTGCGCGATCGGGGCTTTTGAAATCTAAGGTGACTCTCAGAGATGAGGGATTTTCTGAAAGTCATTTTCGGAGCAAGTCAAAACACTTGGATTCGCAACGCGGATTCGGAGACTACATTCACTTGTCGACAATAGGGCACCCACCCATCCTGGAGGCGAAGTTAGTCGCAGGGTTCCCTCACGTCTGTTTGTCGATCCAAGCCACAATTCTAGATGGCACAGAGTTCGACTTGTGCCGCTACAATGTCGCGATGTCACGCCAGCTTCGGCGGAACGATAAACCTGGGTTTGCAGAGGGACCTGCGAACGGGCGGTACTATGATGATCAACAGATACCGATCGCCAGAACTGAATTGGAGCAACAACAACTAATCCAGGCTCGAAATGGTGAGATGCTGGAAGTACTTGTGAAACCCCCTCTTGCACTCCCGAAGAACACACGTGTTTCAGTGTTTAGTTCAGAAGATCGCGAGAAAGCGACGTCCGTTTTGGAGCAGTTAGGGGCCGAGTGGGCTGTGTCGCTTGCCAATGCACCTGGGTACCAAGCTCGCGATCATTATTCATCTGCGTGCGACCAATTCATAGCCATGTGCCTCGACGACGATAGCTGGAAGGGCAACGGCCTCGAGTTTGATCGGATCTGACGATGATACTTCTTTTGAGCGGACCAGCTGCAACTGGAAAAACGACGATTTGCGAAAGCCTCAGAGCTAACCATGGATTTGCGGCAATTAAGTCTAGCCGTCATCTGCGTACTCTGGTGCAACCGCCCGAAAGAGAAGTAACACGAGAGATTCTACAGAAGATTGGCGACCGGTTGGACGTCGAGACGGACTTCAATTGGCTGGTCACCGATGTAGCAGTTCCGCAGATAAACGCACAGCAGGATCAAAAATTTTGGTTTGTCGACAGCGTTAGGAAACCCGAACAGATTGACCGATTTTCAGAGGCGTTTCCGGGGAAAGTCCTACACTGCCACGTTACCGCCCCTGACTCAGTATTGAGATGCCGAATGCAGGCTAGAGACGCATCCAACGGTAGTTTTTCCTACGAGAAAACCTACGCAGAGCATGTCGCTCACCCTAACGAAATCTCTGCCCGCGCATTGGGTGATGTCGCTACGCACGTAATTGATACCTCAAGATACGACGCGTTTTTCGCATGCGATGCGATTATGAAAGGGTTTCACGAGTTATGTCGCGAAAAGTAATCTTGGTTAGTGGTCGGATCTGTACTTGGAAAACGGATCTTTCTTCAAAGTTGGAACGACGGCGCGGTTTCTATCATCTTAGAACGAGCGACAAACTCAGAGAAATAGCTGCGCAGAGAGATCTTCCCCAAGATCGAAAGAGCCTACAAACACTTGGCGATATCCTGGATCGCGAAACTGACGGCGCATGGGTGTACGAGGTCGTTCGCGATGTACTAAACAACGGAGGTTCTCGTAGTCCAATTGTTGTGGATCACCTACGACATCGCGAACAAGTCGAGCACTTCAGAGCACAAAACATGCATAACGTCGTGCACGTACATCTTTATGCCGACGAAAACTTTCTGAGCTCGGAATTTCAAAGACGTAAGGAGCTTAAGCCGGAACCCGTATCAGAGTCCTATGAAGATGCAGATCCCCTTCATGGCAATGAAGAAGACATAAGCTGGTTCAAAAAAGACGCAGATGTTCGCTTGAACGTCACCAATACAGACGCTGAAGATACTTTTGTCAGGGTTTGCGCCGCCCTTAGAATTAACCCAGATCAGCAAGTTAGATGTGTAGACGTCGTTGTGGGTGGGCAATTTGGCAGTGAAGGCAAGGGCAACATCGCCGCGTACTTGTCGAAAGAGTACGATGTGTTAGTTCGGGTTGGCGGGCCAAACGCAGGACATACAGTAGCGAGCCCCAGCGGCGAATTTACTTATCATCAATTGCCGTCGGGCGCGAAGGACTGCGATGCCGAACTGTTGCTTGGACCCGGTATGACCATTGACGTCTCAAAGTTGCTCAAAGAAGTCGAGCAGGCAGGGATCGATGAAAGCCGCCTATTTATTGACCCCGATGCGATGATCATAAGTCCAGAGGACATCGAACAAGAAAATGAGCTTAGAGACAGTATTTCCTCTACTGCGAGTGGTAGCGGCGCGGCGGCGGCGCGGAGAATAATGGGGCGCGCCGGAAACACTAAGTTGGCGAAGGATATACCGGAGCTAGAGCCTTTCGTCGGTGGAAAGAAGACTTCCAGAGGGTCAACCATGCGTCGTTTGGAAGCTGCGTTCGCTTCGGGCAAATCAGTATTGTTGGAAGGGACACAGGGTAGCGGGCTTAGTCTGTATCATGGGCCGTATCCGCATGTGACGTCGCGGGATACAAATGTTGCCGGTTGTCTAGCCGAAGCTGGTATATCGCCGGCAAGACTAAGGCGAGTTATTCTAGTTACGCGTACTACTCCAATTCGGGTTGCTAATCCGGAAAGTAGAGGGAGATCATCTGGCACATTAAAATATGAAACTACTTTCGACGCGATTGCGAAGAAAGCTGGACTAGATGCCGGGCAGGTAAAGAAAGCAGAAAAGACATCTACGACACGGAGGGACCGGCGAGTCGGCCACTTTGATTGGGAGTTGTTTCGAAAGTCATGCAAACTCAACGCGCCAACCGACATAGCGCTCACATTTGCTGACTACATCTCCAGTGGCAACAAAGACGCACGCCGTTTCGAGCAATTAACTCGACCGACGCGGGAGTTTATTGAGGAGCTCGAGTTGGTTTCACAGGCACGCGTTACGTTGATTAATACTAGGTTCCCTAGGCCGGCAGAGCATCGAAGCGCTGATCTAAGAAGCACTATCGACCGGCGCAGCTGGCGAGGAAATCTTACTGTTGTACCAGAACTAAAACAGGGTGAACGAGACGAGTAGTTTTGTGACATGCAAGGTGGATTGACAGAACTTGTGCCTCTGGCTTTGACCTCCACGGCCATTGCACCTGTTGGATTCATATATGCGGTATCAGCTAAAGCGTCGTTCAGTAGGTCATTTGAGTTCAGAAAGGGCGGTCGACCCGGTGGGACCGCTCTTTCCGTTGCTGTTTGAGTGACTCTGAAAGTCATCCATCACGCATCGTCGTGCGGGGATTTAGTTTGCCGTAGGCGTTGCTGACGAACTTCCCAGTTACGCCGCTCCGCATTGATCCATGAGTCGAACCTCCACCAACGCGCTCTTTTACAGTCGTTCGAGGACTGCGCTTTGCATGCGCTTTAGTGACGAAGCGACCTTAGATGGTACTTCTTGCACATGTTCGGCTGCTCTTCTTTGCCATAGTTCTTTGTCCTTTCTATTGGCTACGCCGCCTGAGCTTCCGTCTCATCGATGACCCGAGCCGAGCCCGCGTTGTTGGAGACGGAAAACGCGCAATTCTTGGCGTTGTGTTTTTGGATGTAGCGCTCGCTGCGCACCATGGTTTCGCCATTCGAAGCGACAAAGCGGGTGAAGTACTGACCATCACTCGACTTGACGATCTCCCAGCGATACCCGCTTGCTGTCTCACCCAATGTAAGATCGACAATCGGCGCGCCCAGGGCATTTGATTTCAGAGAAGAGATGTTCCCCTTCGCCGCGGCTTTCGTGGTGAAGTTCTCTGACCACACCATGATTTCGGAGTTGTAGGTGAAGCGCACACGGTACTGACCGCTTGCCGCATCAACAATCCTGAAAGCGTACATAGCATACTCCTTTATTGCTATAGTGACGTTGTGTTGCTAGTTAGCAATTACAGGGATATCCGATTCTTGAGCAATTGCAAGAGTGAAATGGGAGAGCACATGTCGAATTTCTTTGATGCGGAGGGCTTCTACGCTGCCCTCGATGCGATCAGGCGAGATAGAGAGGTTTCTTGGAAGAAAGTTGCAGAGAAAGCCAAAATCTCGGCTTCTACTTTGACCCGCATGGGTCAGGGAAAACGACCCGACGTTGACAGCCTTGCGGCACTGGCATCCTGGTCGGGTTTAGATGTGAGCCAGTTCTATCGCGACGCCGGCACACCGCGAGCTCAAAAAGATACGCTCGCAGAGATAACCACTCTGCTTCGTGCGGACAGACACATCGGCGGTGAAGACGCTCAAACGATGGAGCTCATGATCAAGACGCTCTACGAGGATATGAGGAAACGCAGGGCAGATGGGACATAAGTTCAAGCACGGTTTCAAGGCGGAAGCCGAGCGGTACGCAGAAGAATTCAGAACGGAGTTGGATCTCAGGCCGGACGATCCTTTGTGTCCGCGTAGGCTGGCAGAGCACTTAGGTGTTCCTGTCTTTGGCATTCGTGATAATCCAAAATTGCCATCAGAGATTACTAACCACTGGGCTAACCACCCAGAAGATCCTTTTTCTGGTCTGATAATCTCGGACGGAAGCTACAAAGAGATACATCACAACGATTTTCACCATCCTCGCCGCCAGAACTCTGATTTGGCGCATGAGCTAGCGCACATAATCATGGGTCACGACCTCGAAACGCCGATCAAAGACAACGGCGAACGAGCGTATGACAGAAATACAGAAGAAGAGGCCAAATGGTTGGGTGGGACGCTGCTGCTTCCAAAGAAGGCCACAGTCAAAATGGTACTGGACTCATTCTCCAGAGAAATGGTGGAAGAGATCTACCAAGTCAGTTGGCAGATGTATCAATACCGCCTGCAAGTGACCGACACAGTAAGAGCGGCAAAGAATATCCGGCGGAAGTACGCTGCAGAGTGAGCAGTTCACTCGTCAGCACTGGCAGCGAATGGCAGCAATGCGGGCTGCAGCTGCAGCATCAGTAAAGGGCGATGAGAGTCCGGTTGGGGCCGCGACCAACGGTGAGATCTATTAGCTCGCTGAGCTGACGCTGCGGTGCCGCAGGTCCGCTTCGAGCCCATGGCGGACATTCTCCGACAGCTTTAAAAACCCAGAGTTCCCTGGATCATTCAACCAGCGAACTAGACACGGGTAAATCGCTGCTTCAACATACACTTGCGCCACAAGAAGGTGATCAAATGTCCACGACAGTAATTCGGGCGCCCAATAATGGGCGGACAATAGTGTTTATTCATGGGCTTTTCTCGAATTCTACTGGCGCTTGGCGAAACCCGAATGGCACCTATTGGCCAGACATTGTGAAGGATGATGCTAGTTTTGAGGGTTGGGGGATTGTGTGTTTTGAATATGACGCATCGTTCGGTTCTGGGGATTATTCGTTATCTGACGTGGAGGGCGCACTTGAGCACGAACTAGCAGCGAATGGAGTGCTTAAAGGCAAAGAAATCCTTTTCGTCGGTCACTCGATGGGAGGGATTCTAGCGCGTCACTTCACTGTCTCCCGGCAAATGGACCTTTTGCAAAAGAACATCACAGTTGGATTGTTTCTCGTCGCGTCGCCATCCTTAGGCTCACACTATGCTAACTATTTCCGGTTGATGGTCGGATTGCATGATACGCAAATCGATAGCCTGCGTTTGAGCGGTTCAAATACTTGGCTGAACGATCTTGATAAACAGTTTTACAGGATCAAAGAATTGGGTCAGATCAAGATATACGGTCGGGAGCTGACAGAGGCCAATCCTCCGGTGCTACGAGGTTTCTTACCTTGGAGCAAAATTGTCCCCCAATATTCAGCGGCGAGGAACTTTCCAGACCCGCTCACAGTTCCGAAAAGCAATCATATCTCGATCGCAAAACCAGATAGCGCCGCAGCGATACAGCATCAGGCGCTTGTGAGATTGATAACGGCAAGGGGCGCTCCTCACTCAACTAAAGTGGAAACATCGCTGAAAAGTACAGAAGGTCCAGCGGAGGCAAGTTTAACCGGTGGGACCGCTGACTTGATGGACAACGGCGTATTTCGTGCCGTCATCGCCGCCGAAAAAAATGGTATCGACAGTTTGCCCGATCCTGATTGCCCAGTTTCAGAGCTCTACGAAGTTGCAAATCGCCTTTCGCAAGGCCGGTATTGGGAACGCGCAACTGCGCACTGGTTGGTTGCACGTCACGGGCGCGGGCTTGAGGTTTTCAAGCACGCAACCGAGGTCGCCAAAAGTGAAAGGCGCGCTGTCTCTCAAGGGCATCTCGCCTGGCTAATGTCTGTTCCAAAAGATGCGTTCCCATATAGTGAAATCAAAAACATATCTGAGAGCGCACGCTGCTCGAGCGTTGATAAAACTCGGATGTTTTTGGGCATGCTTGGTCATGCTGGCCGAGATTCCGAGCTACCGATAATGGACTGGGAAGATGAGTATGATTTGTCGAAATTGTCTTACGATTATTTGACAGCTGTCGCCGCTTCGATGTCGCGCTCAAAAAAAACTGACGACATCAAGTATTCCGTGTGGCGTGCGATACGATGTGCACGGGCCAGAGGCGACGAGGAGTATCATTTTTTTGATCATTTGAAGTTTTTTGGCTGGATGCCACCGTCGCATGCGCCGGTCATTCTTGAGACGATGATCTCTGAAGCTGCGCCAAAGCAAATGTTATTGGGTTTTCTCGCAAACCTTTCCAGTCAGCCCAATCCAAAAGTAATCGGTGACCTGTTGGTATTGGCGCGAGGTTCGGACGAAGAGATTTCGCGTGCCGCAACCATGGCCCTCGTGTGGACGCCTTCGAGCGATCGACAAAAAAATGAAATTGATGGTTTTTTGATTGATGGAAGCGCCGCGAAATATGTAAGCGACGGGTTGAACCCGGCGTCAATTCCAGACGGAGACGCACTGTCCGAGCTTCTGGAAAACGAGGTGGGTATGTGCGCAGCATGGGCGTTCGCCAATCGCGCCCTTGCTGAGCCAGCGCTTGCAAAAGAGATTCCCTCACTGGTTTCAGATCTCTCTGACTTGCGCGCGGCAATACTATTGGCAGCCTTGGCCAGAACTGACCCTAGATCGGCTGAGCCACTTATAGATGAGCGCCTGAGCTACTCGCTAGGTATCGAAGAGTTCCTCCTTAGGGTGGCACAAACCTATATTTCGGGACCCACCGGGATGTTTAAGATGTTGTCGGATACAGACGAGCACACTCTGTACCCGCCATTTCTAATTGAAGTCCTCAAACGAGTGTACCGCGATGCGCTAGAAACTGCGCTGGTCACGACGCCGGGTCTGGCGGAAATCAAGCAACGGGCTTTGTGGTAGGCTCTCATCCGGGCGTACGTTGGATGACAGCTTTGTCCCGCTTTACTGACATTTGCGAAATCACCAACCGTGCGACGGCAGCGAATGCCGGCTTCGGCGGGCCGCAGTGCAGCGTAACTCCGGTAGGGTGAATGTCCCCTTAGAGCCGTCTTTTCGGGAACGACAATGGGAGCTGCTATAGGTCCTATTCATGGATCTAAAGCCCAGACAATGCGTGAAACGGAATGTGTGTGGTGTTAAAGTTCAGCAACAGCCACGCTCTACCGCAATCTCAAGCAAGCTTGCTGGAGCTGTAGCTCAGGAGAAAAGCTTACGCTTTCGGAATTTCTCACGACCTTCCGTAAAATGAGAAACTTGCCAGCTGTCGTCGGACTCTAAGAAGGCCGCGGGTCTTGGATCGCGACCTGCATTTCGCAGGGCCACTGTCCGGAAATAGAGATGGCGGTGGAGCCGGTTGTATTCTGTCAACATGATCGGTGCTATTTCTCGGGCCCAATCGCCCGCAAAGAGCAGCATGTTCTCATCGTTCCGGGTCACCGACGGTTCCGAGAAATTCGCCGACCCTGAGAAGATACGCGCACGGTCTGACAGTGGATCGATCATCATCATCTTGGTGTGGATGTAGAAGACATGGCCCTCCTTTCGGTGCCGTTGTTCCCGCAAAAACCAATTGTCGAGCTGGTTGCCCTCAAGCCCTGCCGTTACCGTGCGGCGCGCCAGCAAGTTGCCATAGGCTACTATGTTGTCTGGGTCCGCTTCTACAAGCGCCATCGCTGCTTTAATGGTGGCATGGTTACCGCCATTCTCTGCCAACATGAACCGCAAGGTGTTATTGCCTTCATGGAAGGCTTTGGAGACTGGTCCGCGCACGCCAAAGGCGGCGGTCAAGAAGCCCGCCTGTTCTGCAGCGGCCATTTCAGCACCGTACCACTCCCACATGCCCGTCTCGCGCGGCGAAAAAATGGGATGAACACCGGGTCGTAGCTCATCTGGCGTGGGCCAGGTTTGCGTGTTGAACTCCCGAAACCGGCCAACCTCAGGGTCCTTGGCCAGAAACTCCCAATACTGGTTGTAAGCACTGGCAAGGGCCTCATCCTCCACGATATGCGCCAAGTTCGACTGACCCAGAAAGCCTGACGGTGTGATGTTGGTCGAGCCGGTCCAAATCGCAACGGGCCGGTCCTGATCCAGTAGCACCATGAATTTGTTATGCGGAATGCCAGACCACTTCGTCCGCATATGCAGGGTCAGGCCTTTGCGAGACATCGATTGCAGGCGCAGCTCATCCTGGATGACCGCGTCCCAGTTCCGCAGGCTTTGGCCATCCATGTAAACATCTCCGTCCTTGCGATGATCGCCAGACTTAAAGCAGATGCGCACCTGAGCGCCCCGATTGGCCGCATCTTTCAGTGCCCTCAGGATCGGGAAATAGGTGAATTCATAGGCCGCGACCCGCAGTTCTTGTCCCGGGCCCGCGCGGCCTATGAAATCGAGCGTGGCCTCCAAGAGCCCCCGTGACAGCCATTTCACCTTGGGGTTCGTTGGATCGTTTTGCTCTTCTTCTGTGGGATAGGTGTTGCCAAAGCGCCGTGCAAAGGCCTGACCCGGCACCGCACCGAGATTGAAATGCAACGCCTGTCGCGACCCTTCGGCATTGCCTGTCTGGACCGTCAGCTCGATATCCGTCCCCGGCTTCAGGTTGTCTGGTGTGCCATAGAGCGGCCGGACCACATAGTCATAGGTCTTGCCGGGCGAGGCTTTGTAGTCCGCCCATTGGTAGTCCTGGATGGGATGCTCAAGCGTCGATTTCAACATCCCGGGTTCCGGGTCGGGCAGGGTCTCGCGGAAGAACTTGAACCCATTCATCCAGGCTATCGTGTTGCTGGATTGCCTCCGCCCGAGAGCGAAGCCAAGAAGGCCCTGCCGGGCCTCCTCCGTCGCATCCATCCCGAACAGAACCGTATGAGATCCTGCAATGGCATGGACTGAAATACCTGCGGCTGACTTCCGCATTTGCTCGCCCTCCAGTTCTGGCTCGCTTATTCTTGAAGGATCATGACGACTGGGCAATGATCCGAAAGCCGCTGCCGCGCGCGATCATCATAGGCCGGATCGTCCTCAAACCCCATACTTAGCTTCATCGGATCACTGGTCCGTGCGAGGTCTTTGACGAGACTGTCATAGATTACCAGATCGATGTGATCGTCATAACGCTCCACATGTTCTGGCCAACATACCGTATCTCGTCCCGATGGCCCTTTACTCAACGTCAGATCGTTGGGCGTGCCATCATTGAGATCAAGCCAGAAATCATCGATCGGCTCTTGCATGTCATTGGTCGCATTCATGTTGCGATTAAAGTCGCCGAGAACAATCGTTGCGATTCCTTGCGCCGCCTGCTGTTCAATCCAGCTCTCCAAAATCGACAATTGTGCGCGCAAGGTGCGACAATCGAACCGCGACGAGAAAGGCGCGCCCGTGCTTGGGTTTTGATCCACAACCGGATCCAAAGACCATCTGTGACAAAAAGACTTAAGGTGGACCCCAAGGATGCGAACCGGCTCACCAGAGATCGTGATATCTGCCACCATCCCCGCCCGGGTTTTGCGCGCACTGGGTGTCCCATCTCGATCAAATCCCAAATGAGTGATGGCGAGCGCCTCAAGAGACTCCGTTTCCGGTACGGTTGGAAACCTCTCTTTTGAAAACACCAGGGCAGTGAAGATGTCTCTGTCTTTCGCAGGGCGATTTTCCGCACCCTCTTCATATCGATCAGACATCACCAGATGATATTGATCCTCCGGGAAGATACGACGCGCCGCCCGCGGGGAGCCGATCTCTTGCAAGGCGACGATATCGAGATCCATCTCCGACGCAAGATCGGCCAAGCGCTCATAGTCGATGTCTTCGCGTGCAAAGGCGCGTGAGCGGAGTGCCACACCGGTTTCGTGGTGCAAGTTGGCAATGTTCCACGTGCCGATGCGCAGCGCATCAACCGTAGGGGTGACTGCCGAATTGGCCATCAGCGTTGGTGCAACGCCACATTCTGCTCCGTAGATCGCGTCAACAAGCTCCGGCTCGTCTATCAACACATTCCGATTGCCTTGCTCGGCTTGGGTGCGCTCGTTGCGTTCCATCTCTTCCGTCGAGACCGGGTCTGCCCGGTGCCAGTCCAGAAGGGTACAGAGATCACCGATTTCTTTTCCACCGCCCGCAACGGAATCATCGCGCAGTGTCAAATCTGGATCGGATCCCGTGCCCTCATAGCGCAGGTCGATGTAGAACATCGCGCGCGCCACATCGCCTTTGACCTCATCGCGAGGCTCGAAACTATCATAATCCAAAAATGTATTGGGCGCTTCGCCTTCTGGATCGCCCCCATTGTCGAAATTGAGACTGCCACGATTGTTGTTCACGCTTGCATCCGTGGGCATCAGGTGAAAGAGGTCACTCTTCATTGGGGTTCGGCCGGTGCCTCGAGACTGTGGCCAGAGATGCTCTCGGTTCCACCCATTTTGCGGGTTCCCGTTGACCCAATCCGACACTGCCTGCGACCGCCCGGTGTAAAACAGGATGAGATTATCCTCTATCGCTGCGTCTGCATGGATCCTGGCCATGGCTTCATCTGTCTGACTATAGTCCAGAGCACGGTGGCCAGTTTTGAGCCGTAAATGCGTTTCTTCGCGTAATTGATCGACGGAAAGCGTTTGTGCTTGGAGGGGAGCACCCGAGAGAAATAGACTTGTGATCACACCAGAAAAAACAAGTGCCGTATTTCTTTTCATTGTAATGTCCTCGTTAAATTAAGATTCAAACATAAGCTGAGCCTACCCGTGAGCATCGACCGGTCAACTCATAGTAACACCCCTAAGTTGTTCGCGTTACAACTCTGTGACCCTTTATTGGACCCATGAACATGACAGACGAAGATATTGATATTGCCGCGCTCATCGCAAAAAGCACTGAAGTAGATACTTATGATTTCGCGCATGAGAGCGATGAGGACGATTACGTTTCCATGGTCCTTTATCGCGCTCCAGATGGCCGGCATTTTCGGCATATCATTGCGTCAGGCATGTCGTCGTATTGGGCTGGCGCATCGGATCTCATCGAGCGCGTGGACGATGAGCTCTCATGGTTTGATGAGGACGTTTTCGATGGCTGGTCAGTTCATGATTGAAAGCCTCGTGGAGAAGGTCTCATTTTAGGCGTTCTCCGCAACTAGCCGCGGGCAGCGCTTGCTATCCTTGTCTTGATGACCGCTTTTCTGGTCGGTGCGATAATCATTGTTCTTCAGCTTTTTGATGTCACTCGCTTTGGTGGGCCTTGGCGCACCTTCTGTGTGATCGCTTTGGGGACACTTTCCGGTGGTCTCGGGATCATCACGTAGCCCAAGATCGATGACGGGCAGCTTACTCCTTGGAGCTGGGTCGCAATATACGGAATTGCCGTATCCTTTGTCATCTCGGGTACAGGAAGGTCGTCGACCGAAGGCGCGCTGAACATCACCAAGAAGTCGCTTTAGAGGAGATCGGGCAAGCGGCGCTTGATCTGCGCCGTGTGGTCATGCGGTAATACGGGGTGCAAATGTAGCATTGACGGAAAGTGCTCAAGATCGGCTGTGGGCCGATACCGTTCAGTATTGCTCTTTGGGAACAAGCTTTGGCCGTCAGAACACAAAATCCTGCTCATGCAGATCCGCCAAGTTCACCCCCAGAAGCGTGATTGTGCCGGTTCCTGTATCGATCACGACGTCAGATCCTTCTTGAGTCATAACCGAAGTTAGATCAGCGAAGCTGGCGATTGAGGCAATGCCTGACAAGTCGATGTCTTCGGCGTCGTCAGTTGCATCAAAGCCGTTGATGACATCATCACCATAGTTGTCAGCGAAGACGAAGACGTCCGATCCTGCGCCGCCGTCGAAGTAATCATTCGACGAGCCGCCAGACAACGTGTCCGCGCCCGCACCGCCAAAATCAAACGCATTGATCTCGGTGCCATCGGCAAACTCATAGGTTTCGAAATTCGTGGCACCACCCGTGGTAAATGCTATCCCATGCACATGTACGGTTAGGCCGCTTGGGCCATTAAAGATAATACTTTCGGTCATGCTTGGGTTCGGATGCTGAACAATGGATGAGAAATCCGACAGATTGAGATCCGTGAACACCACCCGATCGTTTCCGCCATTGTCCGCTTCATATCCCAGTGTCGTCCATCCGCCGCTACTGTCGAGCCAATAGGTATCATCTCCCGCTTGACCCTGTAGCACTTGCCACGCCCCCGTGGCCGCCGAACCCGCGATCAGATGGTCGTTTCCGTAGCCACCGTACAGCACGTCGACACCATCTCCTCCTTCGAGCGTATCATCGCCTTCCAAACCGGACAGGATATCGTTGCCGGCATTTCCTATAATGCTGTCGTCAATCGTCCGACCTGAGATCGTGTCATGACTTGCGCTACCGACGAGCAACGGATCCGTAGATGGATTTCGGCCTTCGGCAAACCCATGATTGATGTAGTGTGCGGTCGCTGCAGCGTAGTCATTGCCGTACAAGACTTGCAGATCGCTATAGTTTGTAAGGTACTGAGCTGCATCGAAGGTCACTGTCCTGCCTTCTGCGATACCGTGGTTAAAGTAGTGAGATGTTCCTGCGATCTCATTGGCACCGAAGGCAGCCAGCAAGTCAGGATGGGATGCGATGTATGCCAAAGCATCAAAGGTTAGAACGTTGTTTTCCGTCAAATCCGATAGCGACGTATTCAACAGCGTGATCGTATTTCCACCACCTTCGTCGATGACAACACTGGTCCCGACCTCGCTTGCATGATTGGCAATCAGATCTGCGAAGGAGGCGATGCTGGAGACGCCGCGAAGATCCAAAACTTCGCCCACTTTGCTGGGATCAAAGTCATTGATTGTGTCCTGACCATAGCCATCTGCGAAGATGAAGGAATCAGAACCCGTTCCGCCGGTTAGCGTATCGTTTCCGGCATCACCCGTGAGTTGATCATCTCCGTTCGATCCTGTCAGAACATCTGCACCGTCTTCGCCAAAAAGGTTGTCGTCGTAGATTGAGCCTTGGAGGTTGTCGGCCCCAGCGGCGCCGTTCACTTGGGTGGCAGCAAGGATGTCATCCAGCGTCCAGACGACGCCGTCCGAGAACTCAATCTGTTCCAACCCATAGCCGTATTCAGCGTACCAAGGATGCAGCGTGTAGTACTGAGACACCACCGTGAGTGTCGCACCGCCGGTGCCAGTAATCGTGATTGTGAGATCGTTGCTCCCATTCACCCGCGTCAGCGTGACCTCGCTGGAGGCAACATCCGTGAGTACCAATGTATCGATTTCGGTAAGGGCGCCGCTGCCGTCTTGGATCCGGTCATCGCCATCGCCGCGCGACCACGTATAAGTGTCGCTGCCGACCTGACCCTGAAGTGTATCATTGCCAGCGCCGCCCGTGAGTTGATCGTCACCATTGGAGCCGGAGAGAACGTCTGCGCCATCTGCGCCCAAAATATTGTCGTCGTAGACAGTGCCTTGCAGATTGTCCGCACCCGTCGTTCCGATGAGTTGCGTTGCCGCGAAAATGTCATCCAGTGTCCAGGCGACCCCATCTGAGAACTCAATTCTCTCTAGACCATGGCCTTGATGTGCCAGAGATGGCCACGGCACGTAGTACTGAGAGACCACAGTCAGGGTGGCTCCACCAGTGCCTGCGACTGTAATCACAAGATCATTGCTGCCATTCGCCCGCGTTAGGGTGACATCTCCTGAGGCAACATCGGTCAGTCTCAGAGTGTCCACCTCAGACAGATCAGCGCTGCTATCGCTGATCCGGTCATCGCCGTCGCCGCGTGACCAAATGTAGGTGTCGTTTCCAGTTTGGCCGTCGAGCGTATCATTGCCGGTGCCGCCAATCAGTGCATCGTCACCGAAGTGCCCGCTGATCACATCTGCGCCGTCGTAACCGAACAGATTGTCGTCATAAGCTGAGCCCTGCAAGTTGTCTGCGCCTGCAGTTCCATTCACCTGCGTTGCCGCGAGGATGTCATCCAGGGTCCAAACAACACCGTCCGAGAATTCGATACGTTCCAGGCCATGGCCCTGAAGTTCAAACGTCGGCCAAACTGAGTAATACTGAGAAACAACTGTCAGCGTTGCTCCACCGGTTCCTGCGATTGTAATCACCAAATTGGTGCTCCCAGTCGCTCTCGTAAGAGTCACCTCGCTTGAAGCAACATCGGTCAGGACCAGCGTATCAACTTCAGCCAGCGAAGCGCTCGTATCCTGGATCTGGTCATCGCCATCACCGCGTGACCAGACATATGCGTCATTTCCAAGTTGCCCATCAAGGGTGTCATTGCCCGTGCCTCCCGTGAGGACATCGTTGCCCCAACTGGCCGAGAGTACATCCGCGCCGTCTTCACCAAACAAGTTGTCGTCGTAAATCGACCCTTGGAGATTGTCTGCCCCAGCAGTTCCATTCACCTGCGTGGCCGCGAGGATGTCATCCAGCGTCCAGACAACACCATCGGAGAACTCAATTCTCTCTAGGCCATAGCCGTATTGTGAGAACAAAGGGGCAAGCGTGTAATACTGCGACACCACGGTCAGGGTTGCGCCGCCCGTTTCGCCAATGGTGATCACAAGATCACTGCTACCGTTTGCTCGTGTCAGTGACACTTCGCTTGAAGCAACATCCGTCAACACCAGTGTGTCCACTTCCGTCAGCGACGCGCTGCCGTCTTGAATGCGGTCATCGCAGTCACCACGCGACCACGTGTAGGTGTCGCTTCCGGCCTGACCGCTAAGTACATCTACACCAACACCACCGGTCAGATGATCATTGCCACCACCACCATAGAGAGTGTCATTGCCAGCTTCACCGAGGATGGTATCTGTGAACCCCCACCCCTGTAGCAGATCGTTCCCACCGGTCCCGGTGACGACAGATTGTGCAACAGGGTCGCTGAGCACTTCCACAACAACGCCGTCCGAGAACTCGATATACTCAACGCCGTAGTTTTGAGACGCCGAGTAGAACCGACTGACGACAGTTATGATTTCGCCAGTGCTGATGATTTCGATCTGAAGATCATTGCCAACCTGGGTGAGATTTGCATCCGTCGAAGCAACGTCCTGCAGCTTCAAGGTATCCACATCATCCAGTGCCAGGCCAGTATCACTTAGCCGGTCATTGCCGTCGCCTTTGGACCAAATGAATGTGTCGTGCCCGTTTTCTCCGTTGAGCGTATCATGGCCCGCTCCGCCAACAAGAACATCGTTTCCGTTGTGTCCCGTGATCACGTCCGCACCGGCATCGCCGAAGAGATTGTCGGCATAGATCGAACCGTTGAGAGTTTCCGCCGCAACAGTGCCGTTGATCTGCGTTGCACCGTGAATATCGTCTAGCGTCCAGACGACGCCATCGCCGAACTCAATCTGTTCGATGCCATGACCGAACTCCGGGAACCATGGCCACGTTGTGTAGTATTGAGACGCCACCGTCAGAGCTGCGCCCCCGGTGCCATTCACTGTGATCACGAGGTCATAACTGCCTTGCGTGCGCGTCAGTGTTACTTCGCTAGAGGCAACGTCTGTCAGCACCAGCGTATCAACCTCGGTTAGGTCAGCGCTGCTGTCACTGATACGATCATCACCGTCTCCGCGCGACCAGACATAGGTGTCGTTTCCAATCTGGCCATCCAGCGTATCGTTGCCAGTTCCGCCAGTGAGCGTGTCATCCCCCCAACTGCCCGTGATGACATCTGCCCCGTCTTCGCCCAGAAGATTATCATCGTAAATCGTGCCTTGCAGGTTATCCAAGCCCGCCGTCCCGATCACTTGGGTGGCCGCCAGAATGTCATTCAGCGTCCAAACGACACCGTCCGAAAATTCGATACGCTCCAGACCATGCCCTTGAAATTCAAAGTTTGGTGCCATCGCATAATATTGAGAGGTCACCGTCAGCGTGGCCCCACCGGTTCCAGCAATCGTAATCTCCAAAGCGGTGCTGCCCGTCGCCCGCGTCAGCGTCACCTCGCTTGACGCCACATCGGTGAGCACCAATGTATCAACCTCTGTCAGCGAAGCGCTTGTATCACTGACAGTGTCGTCCCCATCACCGCGCGACCAGATGTAGGTGTCGCTGCCCACTTGACCGTCGAGCGTATCATTCCCCGTCCCACCGGTGATTGTGTCATCCCCATTGTGGCCGGAGATCGTATCTGCGCCGTCTCCGCCCAGCAGATTGTCGGCATGGATTGAGCCCTGTAGGTTCTCCGCGCTTGCAGTTCCATTGACCAACGTTGCTGCGTGGATATCGTCTAGCGTCCAGACCACGCCATCCGCGAACTCAATCTGTTCAATGCCATATCCAAATTCTGGGAACCATGGCCACGTCGTATAGTATTGCGACACAACACTCAGAGCCGCGCCCCCAGTACCATTTACTGAGATCGTGAAGTCATAACTGCCCGCGACACGTGTGAGTGTAACTTCGCTTGAGGAAACATCTGTGAGAACCAAAGTGTCGGTTTCGGTCAGAGAAGCGCTCGTGTCATGGATGATGTCATCACCATCGCCGCGCGACCAAACATAGGTGTCGCTCCCTACGCCCCCATCCAGGCTGTCTACACCCAAGCCACCGACGAGTTCGTCACTTCCGCCCAAACCAGTTATGACGTCACTCTGACCGGTACCCGTCATCGCGTCCTGCCCCGACGTGCCCGAGATGTAGGTCCATCCACCCGTCGTGACGCCGTCTGTGACCTGAGTTGGATTGTCGGTCAGCGTAGCTAGGTACGTGCCGCTTGCGGCCTGATGATCAACGCTAAGAGCAAGCGAGGCTAAGAACTCACCACGCGTGATGTTTCCTTGAGCCAAATGAGCGGCCCAGGCACCGTGTTCGTCAGGGATAGGCGGTCGCCCGAGCGCGTTGAGGAATGCTTGCAGGACAAAATCCGTGTCATTCAATGACACAAGGCTGTTGGTGGCCACTCCATGCGTTTCGCCGCTCAAAGCCAGCAGAGAGTCAGCTATATCAGTGAGAGTTTCTGTGCCCTCAAGCAATCGCTCAGAGTGATATGAGATCTCCTGCGCGGTCGCCTCGCGATCATAGACCGTGTCAAATAGATCGTCGATAAGCGTAGCAACCTGCGCCTCATCGGTGGCCCGCTCAAAGACCGCCGGGTTCATCGGCGTGTTAAAATTGTTGGAGTCTCCCTGACCGTTGCCAACCAGGTCTTTCTCGACGGATTCCGACAAATCAACAATCAGATCCACACGGGTAGCAGACGCATCAGCAAGCGCTGAAAGATGATCATTCAGCTCATGCAGGCTCGGACCACGGCCAAGGCCATTTTCGTAGATTTGTTGGATGAACTCAGAGTCGGACATTGTACCGTAGCGGGTGTTGAACTCCACAGAGCCTTGGAGGCGCGTGGCCAGCGCGGACTGTTCAAGCTCGCCCTCCTGCACATCTAAGACCAACCGCTCAAGCTCCGACGTCGCCATGCCTCGATCGAAAACAACATCAAAGATCTTTGCGGCTTCATCAATCAGGCGAGCTTTGGCAACGGTGTCCAAGCGAACTTCATAAATCGCCGGCGTCCCGGTGGCGGATGTTGTTTCCGTCAGTGTCCAGGTTTCAACGCCAAACGAGTCAACAATATGCTCGGCCAGATAGTGGGTCTCGCCAGCACTGATGTTTCCACCATTGTCCCAGGTATAGGACCCGTTATCGATGGGGGACCGGGTGATCGTCTGTTGCGTGTCATCTTGCGTAATGGTGGTGGTCAAGCCATCGGCAGATGTGGTGATGATCGCTTGTGCAATCTCCACTCCCGCTTCGTTGAACGAAGTCTCAACGAGTACCTCTGAGCCGTTCGCTTCAATTGTGAATTCACGCACCAAATCTGGGACGCCGTTCCCATCATAATCCAGGGTTTCTGTCCGAGAGCGCCCGTCTGCACTGACTTCTTCAACAAAGCTGCGGTGAATCGACCCGTCTGCATAGGTCGAAACTGTTGTGGTTGTAGTGCTGCCATCATCATGGATCACCGTGTCGGACTGCTCAGTAATGTCCACACCGTCGCCACCATAATCGATGGTCGTCGTTTGAGAAAACCCGTTCGCGGACGTGGTCGTGACCTCCTGGAATGAAACCTGGCCAGTCGGATAGACCTCCGAGAACGTGACGATTTCGTCCCCAGACGCGGAGTACGTCACCACAGTTTCTCTCGAAACATCTACAGTGCCGTCTGCATCGAGATCGAAGGCAAATGATGCAATATGCTCGTTCGCACTCACCATGCTGGTGATGCTCTGGGTTGCATCTCCAGATAAGTCCAAGCTTTGGTAGGTCGTCGACACCGTAAGGTTGGTATCGGTGGTCAAACTCATCGTTTGATCGACAAAACCGTCCCCATCCAAGTCGGTGCTCATGAATGAAGACAAATCATCTGCACTGATCTGCAGAGAGGTTTCTCGCGTCAGCGATGAACCAACGCCGTACTCACTCACCACTTGATGGAATGACCCATCCGCGCCCAAGGTCACAGTGTTTAAGCGATCACTGACGCCGTCACCTGAGTAATCTGTGTCAGTGAGGGTGACCAACCCGTCAGCGCTTGTCGTGGTTTCAATAAATGACTGTGTTTCAAAGCTTTCATTGAGCGTCGTCTGCGTTCGCGTCACGCTACCATCCAGCCCGAGAACGGTCAGATCCTCAGACTGAAATTCAAAGACGCCGTCGCCATCAAAATCAAGCTGCGATAACTCGCGCAGCCCGTCATCAGACAGGATATACTCCTCTTGCGCCAAGACGACGTTGAGGTAGTTGTCATGTGTAACGGTCCGGACCTGATAGCCGGTTGTTTCGAGCGACGTGACATCGGTCGAAATGAGTTCAGCACGACCATCACCGTTGCGATCAACGGTGTCGATACGTTTGAGCCCGTCACCACTGACTTCGGTTTCAAACTGCGAAACAAGTGTACCGCCAGAAGAGAACAGGCTGGTTGTTGTAGACACATCCCCATCTGCCGCTTCCACTCGCGTGTAAACCCGATCATTGGAGCCGTCGCCATCCACGTCCACGCTTTCGGTCTCGGTTCGACCATCAGCACTGGTGACAGTTTCAGAATTGAAAAGAAGGGAGCCATCAGCGGCGAAACTCTGAGACGTAACGGTTTCGACACCATTGACAGAAAGAGAAACGTTGCTTGTGTTCTCCTGCTCAAACACTCCATCACCATCCAGATCAAAGTAGGTAGTGCTTGAGAGACCATCGTCGGAGATAGTTGAAACCGACCGGCTGAATTCGGTTCCATCGCCTGCGATACCACGGTTGGTGGTGGTTATCGAACCGTCTGCCTGATAAACGCTCGTTGCTTGGAAGCTGACCTCGAAGGTGCCATCACCGTCTCGGTCTTCTAGGTCGGTTTCCGACAAACCATCCGCGCTCGAAACAGTCTGAAACCGGTTTTGTAAAGATCCATCCGCGTTGAGGTTTTGAAGATCACTTGTGGCGAGGCCGTCATCTGCAATGGCCAAAGAGTAAACGCTATTGGTCTGACCGTCACCGTTTACATCCGTAGTAGTGACGACGAGTCTTCCATCATCCGACACCGTGGTTGTCGATTGATCTCGAACTGTGCCATCCGCTTCCAGCGTTTTGACCGTCGTTGACGTTGTCCCGTCGTTCAAAACAGTTGTCGCTGTCTCCGTACTGAAGTCAAAAACACCATCCGCATCTCGGTCATATTGGGTCGTTGTAACCTGACCATCATCACTCACCGTTGTAACGGCCTGGCTAGTGAGAGTGCCGTTTCCGGCGTAAGTGCTGTCCGTCAGGGACTGGCTGCCGTCGTCCTCAAGCACGCGCTCCGACACCGTCTCACGCTCAAACACACCATCGCCATCCGCGTCAAATCGGGTCGTGATCGTAAGGCCATCGTCGCTGACGGTTTCAATCATTTGATCCCGAAGTGACCCATCGCCGTTTCGCATCTCAATAGATTGGGTGCGACTGCCGTCAGCGTTGAGCGCTGTGACATCCATGACTTGCAGGTCTACCTGTCCATCACCATCAAAATCCTGGGTGGTCGTGACCTCCAAACCGTTGGCACTTATAGAAATCGTTTCAGCGTTTCTGACAGAGCCGTCTTGGTGAAAATTTGTCTCGGTGACAGTTTGTGCTCCATCGAGCGCTTCCACCGAGTTGCGAACATAGTCAAAAACACCGTCTCCATCGGAGTCTTCTTCAACAGTGATCGTGCGACGATCATCGCTTTCCGTCGAAACCCGATGGTAGAGCAATGTCGTTCCATCGCCCGCATAGTCGCTAACCGAACGCGTGACTGTTCCGTCCGTCGCAACCGAACTTGTGACAACGGATTGGCCTTCCAATTCTCCGTCGCCGTCTTCGTCGAAAGTTGTTTCCGTCGTTAGACCGTCGGCACTTACGTCTGTAGTATACTGATTTCGAAGTGTTCCGTCTTGGTTGTAGGTCGAAACTGTTGTTGTCGTGCTGCCATCGCCGTTTACTATCGTAACGTCCGAGATTTCTGTGTCCGTATCAGTGTCGCCATCTTCGTCGATGATCGTTGTGGTGACCAGGCCATCCGCGCTGGTTGTTGCAGTCATCGTCGAATTGACAGACCCATCCGCGTTGCGATCCCAAGTTTGGGAAATGCGGTTTTGGGTGGCCGCGTCTATGGTGACGGACCGGACTAAGTCTGAGGCTTCGAATGCCCCGTTCTGGTTGAGATCGACCCAGGTTTCAGAAGTGACCCTGTCTGCGCCCAAATTTTCTTGAACCATGCTGCGCACGGATCCGTCCGCATTGGTGACCGTAACGGTGTTAGAACGGCTCCCGTCTGCATTGTTTATCGTCTGATCAAGAACCGTGGTTTCAAAAACGCCGTCACCATCTGCGTCAACCGAACGCGTGCTTGTCAGCGCATCGTCCGACTGCACATCAATTACGGAACTGCGCAAACTGCCATCGCCATTCAAAACATCAAGGGTCGATGTCGTGCCAACTGGGCCAACCACGATCTCCAGATCTTCAAGAGTGTCGGTATCACCGTCACCATCGAGGTCACGAGCGATTGTCTTGCTCCGACCATCCGCGCTGACGGTTTCCGTAACGGACGAGCGAATGCTGCCATCACCGTTTTTCGTGACAATGCTTTCAACGCGGCTGCCGTCTCCGTTGATGACAATCGAATGATCGTTGATCACATCAATAGAACCATCACCATCCGCGTCGATCTGTTCGCTTCGAATGAGCCCATCGGCAGAAACGGTTTCCGTGATGCTTCGAATGACCGACCCATCGTCACTGAGTTCCGTGATCACAATAGTCTTGCTACCGTCAGGATGCGTTGTCCAAGTTTCAACTTGGTCAAACCAACCACCCCCCGTGGAATCCCGTTCGATGGTCACCGTGCCGCCATCGGCACTGGTCGTCGTCACGGTGCGGCTGTCCAGAATAGCGGTGGCCAGATCACCGCCCACCCAGTTTGTCACCGTCTCTGTCTCGCTGCCATCCGGGTTGGTGACGGTATCGATGGTCTGATAACGATCAACCACCTCATCACCATTGTCGTCATAGTTATTGACAACAGAAGAACCATCCGGGCTCACCACTGACTGCACGGACATCACCAATGAGCCTGACAGGTCATAGGCCTTGGTGGTCGCAACACGATTGCCGCTGGCGTCTGTGGTTTCCGTTTCCTCGACCCGGTAGCCTTGATCGTCGGCTGCCAAAGTGGTGTCAGCCACGATACCCGTCGTGCCATCCGTCCAGGTAAAAGTCGTCTGTCCCGTGATGACCGAGCCATCAGGGAACTCTATATTCGTGGCATCAGCCGTCAGATCAATCGAAGCAATGCCTAATGCCGTGAGGCTGACCGCTGTCAAAGAGCCATCCGGGTTTGTCACCAAGACCTTGAAATCAGAAAACGCATCATCATTGGCGTCAAAGACACCGTCGCCGTTGCTGTCAAAAACAGAGCGGAGCGCCTCCATGTCACTGGTTGCGGTCGGGTCCCACTCCGTGAACACAAACTGACGGGCTTCAACAATCTTGTTCAGGTTGTCTGGGTCGTAGAACAGTACCCCATCGCCCATTCCCGCCCAGGCGGTTTTCTGGACCAATCCATCTCCGCTGCCATCCATGAAGACAGTAGACTTGGAAAACTCGGTGATCTGAATGCCATCTCCGTCTAGATCGAGAAGGATCGGCACCATAGCGCCGCCATGACCATCGTGCCCTCGGTCGCCGGGGTCATTTGAACCGCTGTCATTGCTCGGGCCACCGGATTTACCCGAGTCACCACCGGACTTTCCGGACGTTCCGCCGCCAGATTTGCCCGTATCTCCACCCGACTTACCGGTGTCTCCGCCTGAATTTCCAGGGCTGCCACCAGACTTACCTGAGTCACCGCCCGATTTTCCGCTACCCTCGTCGCTACTGCCGCCAGAATCGTCGTTCGAAGCGCCAGACTTGTTACCAGACGAATGCTCGCCAGCTTTGCTATGATCTTTCCCAAAACCACGCGTTTCCGGACCAATATCCGGATCTGATGCGGTGTCATCTACATCATCTTTGTCATCCCTCACTCTGCTAACGCCCACGCCTTTCTTGAATTCTTTGTTTGGGTTGTTGACTTGATCCAAATGTTCCTTTTGTTCTGCTAGAGCATCTAGACCGTTCAGTTCAAATCCAGGTCTTGTGGGAGCGGTTACGTTATCGGGATTCATCGAATTTGGATTGTGACCAGTTCTTGGGTCAAAATCTTCGCTGATGTCCATCGTAGTATTGGCGCTGTTAGGAGTGTTAAGTTCGTTGTTTAACGCTTCCATAAATCCTAACTTATCCATAGCCTTATCAATGGCTTCTTGCTCTTCATCGCTGATAACGCCGTCTTTTCTGGCTATGGAAATTGTGTTGTTAACATGGTCCCGAAGCTGTTGCTCACGCAGGTCAGCAGCAAAGCCTGTGGCATTCTCTAGCGTTTCTTTCATGTTTTAAGACCTTGATGTTAATGGCTTTAGCAAGAGGCTGACTTACTGATCACGGAGACGCTCCACTAAATTGGATAGTATGAATTCGACGTAAGACGCTTCTGCCGTGAGCTTGCAAAGGTAAAAAAACTCCCCAGAGAATTGCTCATTGCATATTGTTCGCAGTCTTTGGGCTTCTGCTTCTATTCGTTGGTGGTCCACGGGATTAAAGAGACCCGAATTAGTTTGTAGCAGATCACTCGAATAAGCTTGGGTAGCATCCGCCAAAGCCAAATCACAAAGTTCTTGATTGGTCGAGTAAATACACTGCTCGGATGCGGGTGCGAAGCAGTCTAAAAATGCTCGCGACGCATAAGGCCCAATATGAATATCAGAAAGACATTTGGAGTAAGGCGAAGCTATCGCTTCAATCCAGGGCGAAACAACAACATCTTTATTCTTTTTTTCTGAAACCAAAATTTGGGCAAAAATGGTTTCCGGGAGGCCATTTCTTTCACTCCCTGGTGCCGAAGAAATAGGCGCCGAATTGGGAAACCTTAATCGATCTTTCCGTATGTGATCGAGAGTAAGCAGTGGAGCTTCTTCATCGATTTGGCCAATCAAAAACTCTGCAACACTATCGCAATGGTTGGCTTCGTTCACGTCTTCTAGAGCCAAAAACGCATAGTTTGCATCACATACCAGATACTTGTCATGTATGCCTTCAGCTTGTTGCGCTTTGGCCTGTCCAGTGTACGCGATTAAAGAGAATGCAATTGTCGCGGTCAAAAAAACGTTCAGACGCATCTGTTTTAAGATCATTACCCCAAACAATCCCAAAATTGTTAAACCTAGAAAAGTAAATCAAACACTCGTTACAGGTTTCAATCAAATTTTGGTCACGCTCTTGAGGCTGTTTAAGCAGCCCACCTGAAGTGTGCATTGAAACCAAACCACACGTTTCGGAACCTGTCACTGCCCCCTGATTCCCGCATAAAGGGTATCAGGTACAATTCACTTTGCAACCTGACCTTGCACCGTGACACGGGCCGTTTAGAAACGCGACCCATTTATGTTATTTTCTCTTTATATGATTGCAGTCGAGATTTTCTAGGTGGAGCATT
>JBCBAO010000002.1:0-34627 GCA_038532405.1 Pseudomonadota bacterium
AGGTCGCATTGCGCGCCTCGCCGCCACTGGCAAGGGCGACAATATCCGTGCGTCGCTCAGGTCCGCCGGATGCGCCAAACGCAAAAGCCATTGGCAGCTGGACGTCATGGAACTCAGATAAGCTCATGTGAACCGACCTCCCGCTGCCGCCGTTCGCGCTAGCGCTGTTGCAATCGTGTTTCTGCTGGCAAGCACCGAACCGGCATCGGTGCCCGGCCCCATGGCAAAGTTTAAGTTGACGGTCTGGCCACCCCGCGTGCCAAGACCTGACTGGGTCACCAGGGCCTCGGCTGCGATCCGCGCAAGGTCGCGCAGGATATTTTCAGCCATACGTGAAAAATCGAGCTCTCCGCTTCGGGCAGCCTGGCCAAGCGCCCGCTCAATCCGGCTGCCGGCTCCATCAAAGGCCGCGCCAAGCGCATCGGCGGCCTGGCGGCCTGGCCCATCGGCAAAAGCGATCAGGGCGTCTCCAGCGTCTGCAAGATCTCTTTCAAATTCATCCATTCTGAAACTCCTCGTCTACTTTTTGATCGGGATAGCGGGACATCAGCTCGGCAAGCGCATTCGCCGTCAGCGTCTCTTCCCCACCATCACCTGCGAGCCAGCGCCACTCGCGCACGCTCAACCGCCAAAACGCCTCAGCGGAAAGGCCTGCAGCTAAGGAGGCGCGAAACATTTTCGCCCAAGGCAGCATCAGTCCGTGAGCCCAAGACGGAACGCCTCGGCAACCGCCTTGGCAGCCGCACTCGGCGAGACGTCTGCAAGGGATAAAGCCGGCACCAGATCTCCATTGCCGCCGCCCCGCAGCAGCGCTGCGATAACAGTCAACAATTCCCCTGCGGACAATGCGGATAAGCGCAGTTGCAGCTCAGCAAGGGTTTTGCACCCCAACGACGCCTCAATTTCAGCAAGCGCACCGAGGGTGAGGCAAAGCGCAGATTTTTGGCCGTTGATCATCAAACCGACCTCGCCGCGGGCTTGGTTGATGCTCATGACGTTTCGGCAAAGGTAATCTGCCCGGCGCTTTCCAGGGTGATGGAGAATGTCGCTTCACCATCATGGTCGCCGCCATAGGCAAGTTCGGTAATTTGAAACGGCCCTTCCACCACACCAAAATCCGGAACGATCAATTGCCAACGGGTCGTTTGCCCATCAAAGAAAACGCCGCGAATACGGGCATCAGATCCCGCATCCTTGAACACCCCAGATCCGCGCAGCCGAGCAGATTTGATCCCGGCTCCAGTGACCAGCTCGCGCCACGCCTCCGGGCTTTCGGTATGGGTCCCATCCACCGTGTCCGATACAAATTGAAGTGTTTTGCTCCGAACACCTGCAACGGCGACAAAATCGGTTTCGTCAAAGACTTTAAGAAGGACATCACGCCCCTTTTGACCGGCCATTACCCTGTCTCCTCACTGATAATACGTATGCGAATAACACCTCGAAAGGCCTGCCGATCCTGTGTCCGGAAAACATCGCCATAGGTTGTGTAAGCAAGCACAACGGTCTGACCTTCCGGGGCAATATCCATGCGCTCAATCGCGGAGCGCAAAGCCCCAAGCGCATCTTTGGCATAGGCCCGGCCGCCATATCGCGAGGTCACCGCAAAGGTCAGGGTATGCTCGCGCGCAATGCAATCCGCCGCCCCCGCCGGCCGGGACTCATGGCGTTCCAATGTCGCGTAGGGATAGGCAGGTCCACGCGTTTCATCATCATAAACCCGCGCCGGATCGCCATAGATCTCGCGCACATCCGGGTCTGCGCGAAGGCCGGCCAGAACTGCGGCCTGTAACCGGCACTCCGGGCTGACAAATGTTCCTAGTCCATCGGCCATCAGAGGCGCACTCCTTTATAAGGCTGAAGCAGGGCGTCGACACTTTCCGGAAGCGCCGAAATCCCTCGATCGTCCCCGTCGCTTCGAAGCCTGTAGGCCAACGCAGCGAGCTGCTTGATGGCCAACTTCAAATCATCGGGCACATCTTGAGACGTGCCGTAACCGACGCGCACATCGATCGTTATCACCTGTCCCGCCTGAACAATTGGCAGGTAGTTCCACGGCCGAAGGGCTAAGCAGTTATTTTGTAAAATGAACCGTTCCGTTAGGTCGTCTTCACCTAGCTTGACCGAGAGAAGGTCGATTGCCGGCCCAGGCGTCAACACGAACTTTCCATCGAGCAAAGCCTGCGGCCAAGCTTTCAACTGAATTCGAATGGTTTGGGCCAACAGGGCGCGTCCGGTTGCGTGTTCAACACGCGCACCGGCAGATGCGACCAATTCCAATACCAGGGCATCTTCGCCGGCGTGCCCGATCCTTAAATACTCTTTCGCCTCCGAGAGAGAGACAGTCTCTCCATCGGGGCGCGCAATTACCGTCACTGTCATATGGCTGCACATCCTTGTCTGGCTTGTCCTGAAAAGAGAAGGCGACCGGCTTCTTAAACCGGCCGCCCTCCATCATTTCCGCGCTTTGGGGAGGGGACGGGACGCGCGAAAATGATACCCTATTCAGATGTTTAGAAACGCATGACCTTGATCGCGTCGAAGTGCTGCACCCCGCCGCCAACGCGTTTGGTTGTGTAGAACAAGACAAAAGGCTTGGCCGAGAATGGGTCACGCAGCACGCGGGTTCCAACACGGTCCACAATCAGGTAGCCGCGCCGAAAGTCACCGAATGCAATCGCAGCATTGCCCGGCGCAATGTCCGGCATGTCCTCGATCTCTGTCACCGGATATCCAAGCACGGTCGCCGCATCACCTCCGGATCCCGGCTGCCACAAATAGCGGCCGTCGGCATCTTTCAGCTTACGGACTTCCGACACCGTCCGGCGGTTCATGACAAACCTGCCATTGGCGCGGAATTGAGACTTCGGCGTGTAGATCAGATCGATCAAACCATCGCCGCCGCTTGGCGTTGTAAAATCACCATTGATCGCACCGATCTGGCCCCAGCTATGGGTCGCCTCGTCAACAATTGGATTTGCAAGTAAACCCAGTGGCTTACCAACGCCGTCACCATTGATGAATGCGGCGCTCTCCTGGGCCGCGAAAGCCGTCTCGACTTCGTCGGCAAGCCAAGCGTCCACATCAGAATAGGCATCTTCCAGGAGCGTCTGCGTCGCTGCGGGCATCGCGTAGAGCTCGCCTGCCGGAAATTCGATCAGGCTCAAACCATCGGCTTGTGTTCCTGTTCGCGCCTCGGTCTCGCTCGCCCAGCGCGCTTCAACACCCAGGCCAACCGGCTTGCGGAAAACCCCGGCGGAGGTTTGACGCACAGTCGCAATCTGCCGCATTGGGCTTGCGGCCATGAGGCGGCCTTCAATAAGTTGGTCAAGCTCAGGCGGCGCGACATAGCCGCCCTGGTCATCCGTGCCCGCATTCAGCGACTTCAAATCCAGCCGAGCTATACCACTCTCATCGCCGGACCTTAGATACCGGTCCCATGCCGTAACATGCTCAGTATCCTGGAGATCAACTGCTGATCCTTCAAGCTCGGCACGTGCCGACTTCAAGCTCAATGCCTCCAGTCTGCGGTCAATCTTGGCGAGCTTCTCGTCGAGTAGCGGGTCAGCTGCGCCGCGCTTTTCGATCGCAGCAAGGCGGTCATCATTGGTTCGCTTATACGCTTCGAACGCAGCGATTGTTTCCGCCGTGGCTCGGCGAACATCTTGGCTTTTTGCCATTTTGGTTTCCTTGGTCATGGTCATCCTTTTTGATCAAAACTACCCCGTCATGACCCGCCGAACCGGAGGTCATGTGGCTTAAGTCTGGCGATGCGGGGTCATCGCCAGTTTCTCTTCAATGGTCAGGCCGCGAGGCGGCAAACAGGCGCGAAACGCGCCGCCGGTTGCATGGGCTCGGCGACGAGCGAAACCTCGACAAGCTCAACATCCGTTAGCTCCCTGCCCCCAGGCGCGCGAGCGTGCCATCGCACCGGGCGGAACCCGATCGACAGCCCATCCAATCCATCCTTGGTCAAGGCGCGCGTAGAGGCCCCTTTAATCAGCCCTCGAACAAAAAGGCCGTACCCATCCTCGACGATGCGCACCCACTCTCCTGCGATCGCGCCGCATTTATGCTGCAAGAGCATGGGCGGCCGACTGGACCGCCGCAGGGTTCTTGAGAAGGCACCGGCGCGAACAACGTCGCCTACCATATCGGGCGTATCGAATATGGCCGCATAGCCTTCAATCAGCATGGGGCGATCGGACACCGCATTTGGACGTGTTTTTAAGATCATTCCGCATCGAGCTTTCGTTCTATTCTATCGAGCTGGGCACCGACCGCCTCGAGCTTTTCCTCAAGCCGAGCGAGCCTCACGGACAATGCGCGCGCATCGGCAACTTCGCGCTCGACCATATCAAGCCGTTCGCCAGCCGAGCCAGCCCAGACAAGGGCACCGGCTGTCTGGGCGAAAACCGCAAGGACAAGCGCCAGGGTTATCCGGGTGTCGATTTTCATGCGCCGTCATCCGGCAAGCCAGCGATTTGCCGTTTCTCGGAGCGGGTCAAAAACTCCGCATTGGCAAGGCGCGTCCATAGGGCATCACGTTCGCTTGCCAGCGCGGGCACCTGATCGAGATCACAGGTGAAGACAATTTCTTCTTCAAACCCCGCCGACAACCAGGCACCGATGGACTGGGAAAATTTCTGAACAAGCGGCAGAATTGTCTGTCGCCAGAATGCGAGATTGGCTTCTCTATAATTCGCATACGTATTGTCCCCGGGAATACCAAGCAACATGGGCGGCACACCGAGGGCAAGCGCAATTTCCCGCGCAGCATTGTTCCGCGCTTCCAGAAAATCCATTTCCGCCGGTGATAGACTCATCGGCTTCCAGTCCAGCCCTCCCTCCAATAGCAAAGGCCGTCCTGCATTGCCGGGGCCGGAATGGGCCGTTTCCAACTCCATTTTCAAGCGGTCAAACTGTTCATCGGTCAATCGGCTGCCATCGCGTCCATAAACCAGGGCACCGGATGGCTTGGCTGAATTGTCGATCAAGGCCTTAGCCCAATCGGCACCCGCATTGTGCAGGTCGATGGCTTGGCGCGCAGCGGAAAGGGGTGACAATCCGTAAGCATCGTTCTCGGGATGAAAATGTTTAATCTGTAAAATCGGCAGCCACCCCTTAGTGTCCCTTCGGATCGTCCGCTCATGGCGATCAACCTTGTAGATCCAACCGGAGATCCAACCTTTGCGATCAAGGTTGGCTTTCATTCGCGTTGGCTTCAGCGTCTGCAATCCCGCTGGCTTGCCTCCGGGCTCCAGGAAGACAGCCTCAAGATATCCGTTTCCCGTCGTGTGCAGGTCTACATACAGCCGCTCCAACAAAGTGGTCCCGGTATCCTCCGGCATGGGCCGATCAAGCAGGCGCATCGCCTCCCCGTGGGAAGAGACAAGCCGGATCGATGCGGCAGCCTCAGCGACCATTCGAACGCAGCGATGCACAATTGCATTGCGAAGATATCCATCACGCATCAAAGCCTGCGGCGACCGCCCGCCCCATTGCGCAGATCCCAGCTGCGACAGGGCAACCAACACGCTCGACGCGGACTTTTCTTCAGCCGGTTTCGTCCAGGGCAGTTTCATACTTGTCTCTCCAATCCTCATTACGGCGGCGCACGAGGCCGTGTGCCAGTGACCAGTCGCTCAAACGCCGCGCACGCGGGGCAGCGCAGCATGCTCGAGCAGCAAACTCCAAAGGGCCCAGACGAGCGCATCCACCCGGTCCGGCGATCCGGTAAATCCGTCACCGCCGAAGCTGCACATCTGGTCTTCAAGGCCGGGCAGCACGCCGACATGGGCGACCTTGCCAGCCTCATAAAGTGCCGCGACCGGCACCGCCCGCGCCCGTTTTCCGAGCCGCGCATGCACAAGCCGGATCGGAACCCGGCAGCCGGCGGTCTCCAGCGCATGGCGCACCATCTCACCGCCCTGATTGGCTTCTGCGATCACAGAGCTTGCCCCGACCTCCAGGGCCAGCACATTCGCCCGGCTCGCCCAATCCAACGGCGACAATCCCTGCTCAGAGGCATCGGCCAGCACAAATCCCCGCCGCCCGAACCCGGGGGCCGCGGCGACACCCGCCGCAACAATCCCGCACATGTCCGCGCGCGCTCCGGCGGAGGCTGGCGGATCGATGGCAACCACGATATCGTCCAGCTCCGGCACCTCCAAAGTCCGGCCCGTCTCAATCATCGAGCGCGTCCAAAGCGCACCCTCGGCATCTTCAATCAACTCACCGCCGAGTTCCTGGCGACCAAGCCGCGAGCCGCCATAGGTCTGCTCCACAGCATCCACAAAGCCGGGCGCGAGATTGCGCGCATTCTCATGGGTCGTTGCGTGGGTCAGAACGGTATCGGAGCTCTGAACCAGGGTCTTGATAAGGGGCGTCGGCCGCGGCGTTGTCGTTGCAACCGTCCGGGGGTCTGCCCCAAGCCGCAACCCCATCTGAAGCATGTCCCAGGTCGTGCTTGCATTTGTCCAGGCACCGATCTCATCGCACCAGGCAATATCAAATTGCGGTCCACGCAAGCTGTCAGGGTCTTCAGCGGAAAACACATGGGCCTCCGCGCCATTCGGCCAAACAAGCCGTCGCCGGGACACCTCATACACCGGAAGCTCCTCGACCGCCGGCGTCACAGCCTTCAGTCCAGAAGGCCCTTCAATCATAACCTCTCGAACATCACCGAGGGTCGGCCCAACAAGGGCGGCCCTGCGGTATCCGCCATGTAAAATGGCATATTGTAGAAACTCAGCTCCCGCCCGTGTCTTCCCTGCGCCGCGCCCGCCGAGGAACAGCCAGGTCCGCCATGCCCGGTCGAGCGGTGGCCTTTGGGCCTCCCGCGCCTCCACCAGAAACGGCGTCATCACAAGGCGCTGCATCTCCTCTTTCGACAGGCTGCTGTCCACAATCTGTTCCCACAGTCTTGGTCTCCAATCCTGCCAGACGTCTGATTTCATTTCGTAATTCATCCTCACTCATCGCCATGATTCGTTGGCGGGCGAGGTCGCTGCGTCTTTTCATTGGTTCGTGTCTCCTAGCGCGGTTCGGCCTCTTTTCTCGACTGTGCCGGTTTTACCCCGATCAAGAGCTCGGTCGGATTACGATCTCGAATTCCACGAATATATAGGACTATTTTCCTAAATTTCTGGAGGATAAATGCCAGACTATCCCTGCATTTGAGACAGATCCCGCCATGACGATGCCACGATTATTGGCCTATTAACGCTCTCCATGGTCCTTTGAGTCCTCACCAATGCAGGGGCGGTATGGCGAAGATCGGCAAATTTAGACTGTCTGGGCGCATGGTCCGCTTTGGCCTTTATGGCGTATTGGCCATGCTGCTGATGGGTTTTGCTGCGGCCTTTTGGCTTTGGCAGCACCTCTATGCAGGCATGCCGCCGCTCCCCAGCAAGGATGCGCTCTGGGAAACCGGGCGAGAGCAGGCCTACGAATTTCGCGACCATGAAGGTGATTTGATCACAATACGCGGGCCCCATTATGGGCGCGTGGTCCAGATAAATGAGCTTGCGCCCCATGTCGCCCAGGCCTTCATTGCCGCCGAAGACAAGCGGTTTTTTGAACATGATGGTGCCGACACAACGGCGATCCTGCGCGCGGCCTGGGCAAATTGGCGCTCGGGGCGAACCGTTTCCGGAGCCTCCACAATCACCCAGCAGCTTATCAAGAATTTGGTGCTCGGGCCGGAACAAACCGTTCGCCGGAAAGTCCAGGAGGTTCGCCTAGCCCGCCAATTGGAAACCCAGCTGTCCAAGGATGAAATCCTAACCCTTTATCTGAACAGGATCTATTTTGGATCGGGGGCCTATGGCATCGACGCCGCCACCGAGGAATATTTCGGCAAGCGGCCGACCGAGCTCACCCTTGGCGAGGCCGCGCTGCTTGCGACCCTGCCCAAGGCCCCGTCCCGCCTCGCGCTCGATACCAATCTTGAAGCCGCCCGCGAACGCCAGCTCTATGTGCTCAGCCAAATGGTCGACGCAAATTTCATTACCGAGGCTCAGAAGGTGGACGCCTATGAAGCAAGCGTCACCCTGGTCGAAGCCTCTGCGTCCGCTGTCTAGTTTGGCCATATACTCGACCTTGTTACCGAACGCTTGTCCAAAATGCTGCCGGACGCGCCTGGCGACCTCGTCATCACGCTGACGGTCGATGCCGATGTGCAGCGGGCCGCCTACAATTTGGTCGCAGAACGGATTGATGCCGAGCGGGACGAGCTGAAAGTCAGCGAAGCTGCCGCCGTTCTTATGCGCCCAAATGGGTCTGTCGCCGCGCTCGTCGGCGGAACGGATTATACAACCAGTCAATTCAATCGCGCGACCCAGGCCAAACGGCAACCGGGTTCGGCCTTTAAACCGTTTGTGTTTGCGGCCGCGCTGCAAGCCGATATCGATCCGTTCAGCGTCTATAGCGACGAGCCGATCCGTTTCGATGATTGGGAACCGAGAAACTATACAGACGACTATTACGGCCCGGTCACCGTCTCAGAGGCTTTTGCCAAGTCCCTGAATACGGTCGCCGCCCAGCTTGGCCAGGAAATCGGAGAGGAACGGATCATCTCCCTGGCCCAGAGCTTCGGGATCACCTCGCAGATGCGCCCCCTGCCCTCCATCGCGCTCGGCAGCCAGGAAGTCACTTTATATGAGTTGACGCGGGCCTATGGCGTCTTCGCCAAATCCGGTGAACGGCTGGACCCTTTCCTGATTTTGAAGATTGAGGACTCGCGCGGCACGGTTATCTATGAGCGCCCAAGCTACGACCCCGTGCGCGTTTACCCCCAGCGTTTGGCGCGGGACATGAACGGCATGCTTGCACGGGTTGTCCTTGCCGGAACGGGAAACAAGGCGGCGGTGAACCGCTGGACCGTTGCCGGAAAAACCGGCACCTCCCAGGACTGGCGCGACGCATGGTTCGTCGGCTTCGCATCGGACCTTATTGGCGGGGTTTGGGTCGGCAATGATGATGACAGCCCAATGGCCGGCGTCAGCGGCGGGGGCTTACCGGCGGAATTGTGGTCCGATCTTATGGGCCTTGCCCTTGCAGACAATCGTCCGACACGCCTTGCTGGGGCTGAAGGTTATGTCCCCCCCTCCGAGGCGGCAGAGCAACGCATTGCGTTTTACCGCGGGCTAGCGAATGCGTTTGGTACGATTGAGCGGCGCACCCTCGTCACAGCGGACCGGGCCGGGGCTTCGCAGCGCTAGTCTGCCCTGCTACACACCGCATCACCATGGTTCAGCCCCCTATTGTATCCCTTGCAGATATTCGCCTGTCCTTTGGCGGCAAACCCCTCTTCGAAGGCGTCGACCTGACCATCTCGAAGGGAGAACGCGCTGCGCTCGTGGGGCGAAACGGGGCAGGCAAATCAACGCTGATGAAGATCGTTGATGGACGGATCGACCCCGATGCCGGCGATGTCTGGTTCCAACCCGGCATCCGTATTGTCACCGTTGAACAGGAGCCGGACCTCTCCGCCTATGAGACCAGTCTCGATTTCGTCCTCGACCACCCCAATCGATCGACCGATGAAACACGTGTCGACCTCGAAACCGAGCGCCACCGCGCCGAGGCCGAATTGATGGGCATGGCCCTTGATCCAGCGGCCGCGCCGCAGACACTGTCCGGTGGCCAGCAACGCCGCGCGGCCCTTGCCCGGGCCTTTGCGACCGATCCTGATATCCTTCTCCTTGACGAGCCAACCAATCACCTCGACGTGCCCATGATCAATAGGATTGAGGCACGCCTCAAAGCATTCCGGGGGGCCGTGCTTCTGGTCTCCCACGACCGTAAATTCCTCGAGGCCGTGTCTACCAATACGCTCTGGCTCCGCCAGGGAACCGTTCTCAAAAGCCCCCGTGGCTATGCCCATTTCGAAACCTGGGCGACGGAGATTGAAGCCGAGGAGAAGCGCATACTCGCGCGCATGAAAACCCAGTTGAAGGACGAGCAGCGGTGGCTCGCGCGGGGTGTTACGGGGCGCCGCAAGCGAAATATGGGGCGCCTCGATCGGTTGAAAACCTTGCGCGCCGAACATGCGCGTCGCCGCAGCGCCCTTAGCGATGCACGGGCGGGCGCGGCCCTGTCAGCCGAAACAGCTGAGACGGCGAGCCGCAAGATCATCGATGTTCGCGGCATTACAAAGACGTTTCAGACATCGTCCGAACCTATTGTTATCGCTGATAATTTTTCCGTTCGCATCCTGCGCGGCGACCGTATCGGCATCATCGGCCCAAACGGGGCCGGTAAAACCACCCTGCTCAAACTGATGCTAAAAGAGCTCGCCCCCGACAGTGGATCAGTCAAACTCTCCAAGACAATCCAGACCACATTCCTCGATCAAACCCGCGAGACCCTCAACCCCAAAGATACAATCTGGGAAACCCTCGCCCCAAACGGCGGCGATAGTGTCATGGTGCAGGAGACGCCGCGGCATGTGGGGGCTTATGCGCGGGACTTTTTGTTCGGGTCAGACCAGCTCCGCCAGCCCGTGGGGGCGCTATCGGGCGGTGAGCGCAACCGGCTCACCCTTGCCGTTGCCCTTGCCAGAAAGTGCGATCTGCTGGTGCTCGACGAACCGACCAATGATCTCGATATGCAAACCCTCGATCTCTTGGAAGACATGCTGGAGCAATTTGCGGGCACTTTGATCATTGTCAGCCACGACCGCGCTTTCCTCGACAATACGGTAACATCCTGTATTTGCCCGATCGGCGAAGGCAAATGGGTCCAAACGGCGGGCGGCTGGAGTGACGCAGAACAACAGCTCGCCCATTTAAAGGGCAATCCAGAAACAGAAAAAACAAGAGCGAAATCAAAGAGAAACACGGATAATCGAAAGTTATCTGACAAGGTCCCCTCGAAACTGACATTCAAGGACACGCATAGGCTAAAGGAGCTGGAAACGCTGATGCCCCAGCTTTTAGAGGAAGTTTCAAGCCTGGAAACCAAACTCGCAGATCCGGATCTCTACACATCGGATCCGGCCGCATTTCAGTCGGCCTCAGAACGCCTTGCAGCGGCAAAAGAGGAATTGGACACCGCTGAACTCGATTGGCTGACTTTGGAAGAAAAGCGCGAGGCAATTGAAAGAGCCTGAGGGCGGTTCGGCAAAACCTTTCCTTAAGACCAAGGAATTAGGTTGAAATCTACCGTCGTACCCAGGAGCTTTCGATGCGCGCAGCCATTTGCTTTCTCGCTATTGCATTCCCAGCCGGCAGCGTCGCTGCCCAGTCTTATTCCTACGATGCCTACAGCTATCGCCACGGCGGAACATATTCAATCAAGCCCGCCGAAACCCCCGACGCCTGCGCAGAGCTTTGCCATACGGAAACAGCCTGCAAGGCTTGGAGCTTTCAGCGCGAGACAGGCGGCCTCGGCGCGCCGGCCTGCGAGCTCAAATCGTCCATCGGCCCCCTGGAAGACAATCCGCTCATGACCTCCGGCATCTCTCCGAGATATGCAGAAGCAACTGAGGATTTGGAGACCAAGACCGATCCAGATGCCCTCCTCGGAGGCACGGACGCGGAGGAAAAATCGGCAGCGCTTCGCGCCCCCGTCGAGCTCATTCTCTCGCCGCCTTATATTTCCAGCGCCAATGGACGGGTCCGGATTATCGCATATGAAGCGCCGAAAACAGTGACCGAACCAGCCGAAATTACCAGGGCGGTGGACAAGACTGCCGCGCCAGGCGATCTGCCAGATAGCAATGCGCTTCGCGGCCGCACAAGTGCACCTTAGGGCCTATTCGCCGCCATCATCATCGCTTCCGCGGGCGCTTGCTGTGCTCTTTTCAGCCAAGAGCTTTTTCACCCCTTCGCTCGATTCAGGCGGGGTTATGATCTCTGGCGGATCCTGCTGCTGCATATAAAGTGTTCGGCTTGGAAACGCGAAACCGGTTCCCGCACGCTCGACAATGTCGAAGATGGCAACCGCCAGCTCTTCCTTGATCTCCAGCCATTCCCCCCAATTCGTTGTCTTGGTGAAACAATAGATCAGGAAATCGATGGAGGAATCGTTGAACGCATCTATGCGCACGAACAGGGCCGTTTCCGGTGGATTGGCAAAGCGCGGATCGTTCCATAACCAGGCTTCAATCTCGTCGCGAATATAATGTAATTGCGGAACGGTGGTCCGGTATTCGACCCCGATCACCCATTTGATCCGCCGGTGAGACATCCGCGCGAGGTTGATGAGCGCGCTGTCAGACAGCATCGCATTCGGCACAAATACCGGGCTCCTGTCGAATTGCCGCACGAGTGTAGAGCGGAAATTGATCTTCTCCACGGTCCCCTCAACCACACCATCAACCCGAATCCACTCTCCAATCACAAAGCGCCGTTCGGTCAGGATCAGAATACCGGCAATCAGGTTCTTAAACAGATCCTGCGCCCCTAGCCCGACGGCAATGCCAAGAACCCCAAGGCTCGCAATGATCGGCGCAATGGAATACCCCCAAATATCGACCACCGCGCCAAACCCCAGAATGATCAGCACGACCTGGAGCGTTTTCACCAGCCAATCGACAATCGCGGCCGACAGGTTTTCCCGCAGCCCCGTAAACAGAAATTCAAATGCAGCAACGGCGCGGGACAATGTCCAGAAAACAGACATGGCGATAATCGATTGAACAATCTTGTCGGCGATCTCTGCCGGTTGTCCCTGGATATCAATCACTTGGACAGCAATGTAGACCCCGATGATCACGGGAACGATTTTCAGGGGCGTCGCAATGGCTTTGACGAGGGCATCGTCAATCTCCGTTTCCGTTCCGGCAGCGGCACGGGTGATCCCGCGGACGACCGTGCGGGCAAAAAGGCCGCGGATCATGAGGGAGAGCATTATAATCCCGACCCCAGTGATCACTTCACCATAGGTGAGGCCAAACACGCCCTCGTTCCAAATGGTCCGAAGATAATCGAGGGCGTCGTTTAATCGGGGTTGCAGGGCATCCGCAAAAAAGGCTCGAATTGTTTGTAAAAGGTCACCCATGATCGTGGTCCCTCAAATATCAACGCCCCCGCCGTGGCCTAGCGCGCTTGTTGTTCAAGGTGAAGGCCTGAAACGCATGATGGTCCGTTTCGATGCCAATAAGGACCTTAAGCAACACGTTCCTTCGTGGTGGTGAACCGAATGTTCGGATTTTTTTCAGCGGCATATCCTGCATCCCAAGCATTCTTGCCGAGATATACCGGTGCCCCATCGAGATCGGTTCCCGTCGCAGACTTGTTCTTCTCAACAAACGCGTCGATCGCTCCGGCATCTTCGCTCGCGAGCCAGCGGGCCACATTATAGGGGGCCGTCTCGAATTCCACCTCCAGCCCATACTCGGCGGCGACCCGTTCTGCCATCACATCGATCTGCAGCGCCCCCACGGCTCCGACGATGAGATCGGAACCAATCGACGGACGGAACAATTGCGTCACCCCCTCTTCAGCGAGGCTTTCGAGGGCCTTTTTCAGGTGTTTTTGCTTCATCGGGTCTTTCACCCGGGCGCGGCGCAGGATCTCTGGCGCAAAGTTTGGAATGCCTGAAAACTGAAGATCGCCGCCCTCGGACAAACCATCCCCAACGCGCAACTGGCCATGGTTCGGCACACCGATGACATCGCCTGCATAGGCATTTTCGGCAATTTCGCGATCCTGGGCGAGGAACATCATGGGATTGTGGACATTTATCGGTTTGCCAGCGCTGGTCTTCAGCCGCATGCCGCGCTTAAACTCACCCGAACACAGCCTCAAAAACGCAACCCGGTCCCGATGGTTCGGATCCATATTCGCCTGAATTTTGAAGACAAATCCTGCAACGCCCTTGTCTTCGGCGTTTAATGTCACTGGCGATCCCTTGCGCGTCGCCTCTTGCGGCCTTGGGCCAGGGGCAAATTCGGTTAGGGCGGCGAGCAATTCAGCAACCCCGAAATGGCGCAGCGCAGAGCCAAACACCACAGGCGTCATATGGCCACCGAGATAAGCGTCCTTGTCCATTTGCGGCAGGGCTTCCCGCGCCAGCTCAGCCCCTTCGGACAATTCTTCGAAAACGCCCTGGTCCATGACATCGGCAACAGAGTTCCCCGTCATTGAGATACGTTTTGCCAGGCCGATCTCCGGCCCATGATCGGCCGTCACCTTCTCGAAAACGCAAAACTCACCCGTGCGCAGGTCCTGCATGCCAGAAAACCGGTTACCGCTCGCTGCGGGCCAATAAAGCGGTGCCGTTTCCAATTGCAGCTTGTCGGCCACCTCATCCAGGAGTTCAAAAGGATCCAGCGCTTCGCGGTCCATCTTATTGACAAAGGTCAGGATCGGAATGTCCCGCATACGGCACACTTCAAACAGTTTCAGCGTCTGGGGCTCGATGCCCTTGGCCGCATCCAACACCATCACGGCGGAATCTGCGGCCGTCAGCGTCCGGTAAGTATCCTCGGAAAAGTCTTCATGGCCCGGCGTATCAAGCAGGTTAAACAACAGCCCGTCATGCTCGAACGTCATCACCGAAGCCGATACGGAAATACCGCGATCCCGCTCGATCTTCATCCAGTCAGACTGGGTCCGCCGTCGCTCTCCCCGCGCGGCGACCTGGCCAGCAGCACGAATAGCACCGCCGGCGAGCAGCAAGTTTTCCGTCAGCGTGGTCTTGCCCGCATCCGGGTGGGAGATAATGGCAAAAGTGCGCCGACGCGCTGCCTCTTCGGCAAAGGATAAAGTCATGGTGCAAGCCCGAAATCGTGAGCCCACCGACCTAGAGCACTTTGGCGGAGAACGAAAGGCGCTTAGGCCGCGCTCTCCCAGAAGCTGTTCACCGTCTCGACGCTGCCTTTGCCAAGCTCACGTTGCAAGCCTTGCAAAACGGCCTCGGGCAGCACGTTCAATCGGGCATTGTTTTGGCCCGGGAACAAGGCAGCATTGGCTCCGGTTTTGGCGATAATGAGCGCTGCGAGGTCGATGCTCGTCTGCTCATCAATCTCCAAACCTTCGCTGGTATGGCCATGTACGACCATAATCGCAAAGTCGACGGCATCGCTTGCCCGCAGCCCGACGGGATCTCCGCAGCCAATGCGTTTCCAGCTCCGCGCTAAATGGAGCTCCGGTGCGTCGATCTCGACAATGGTCTTGTTCAGCAGAAACAGCATATCGCCTGCCCCCTTTATTCAATTTCACTCTGAACAATTGGGCCAGCATAGCTAACAGAGTCTTAAGCGGACTTAACAGTTTCGGTTAAAAAATGGCGGCCATCCCGATCCTCAAGCTCAATCACCCACAGATCACTGTCTCGATCCCTTGCCCGAAGGACATAGGCATCGACATCGGCTTCAAGCGGCCCCACGCCCTGAACGATAAGATCCAGAAAAATTCTACACCCATCGAGGTCAATTGACGGCGCAAAAGCCCTTGCAGATCCGTCAAGCGATGAAACTTTCAGCAAGACATCGCCGCGCTCACCGTCCCCCTTTTGCACCACAAATGCGGACGCTCCCCCGGCCGCTGCGCGGCGGATCAGGGCATCGACCCAAAGTGAAGTGGGTAATCTTGCATCCATTCTACCTATATCGCCCCCTTTTTATCGCCGGGCTACTGCGCCGCATCTTCCAGTGGCGTCAGTCCCGTTATATCGGCCAATGGGAGTGTAACACGCACCCGCGTCCCGCGACCGGGTGCGGTATCGATCACAACCTGGCCGCCATGCAGCTCAGCAAAGCGGTGGACGACGGCAAGCCCCAATCCGGTTCCTGCGCGCCCGCGTGAATTGTCTCCTTGGGCAAAGGGCTTGGCGATCCGGTTTAGATCGGCCTCGTCCATACCCGCGCCCTCATCTTCCACCGATAGGAATGTGGTCTCGTCCGTTAGGCCAGCACACAAAGTCACCTGGTCACCCCGGCCGGAATACTTGATCGCATTGGACACCAGGTTCTGCCAGATTTGTCGCACCGCACGGGCGTCAGCGTTCGCCCACACCTCGCCTTCACCAAGTAAATGCAGCGTCACACCTGCGCGCTGGGCTTGGTCCTCCAATTGACGCTGTACGGACATCCCGCTCGCAAGCAGATCGACGGGCTCCATGTCCAATCGGTGGCCCGAAGCTTCGGACTTGGCAAGATCAAGTATATCGTCGACCAGCAGCATAAGGTCCTGGCCGCTCTCATGTATAATCGCGGGGTATTCCTTATACGCATCGGGCATAGGTCCGCGTACTTCGGCCTTCATCAGATCTGCAAAGCCAAGAATTGCATTCAAGGGCGTTTTCAAGTCGTGGCCCAGTCCAGCAAAAAAAGCTGTCCGCTCCGCCAGGGCCTCCTCGGACGCCTTGGCCTGCGCGGCCAGCTTTTCCAAATCTGCGCCTTGGTGCACCGCGAACTCGGTCTTCGGCAGAAGCGCAAGCCAGCTTGCCCCCGTGTCCGCAGTTTCCTTTCGAACATGAAAACCAATGCCATTGGGGGCAGTCATATCCCGCACATCCAGACTTGGCAGAACGAGGGACGCCTCCTGGCCAGGTTGCAGGCCATGCCAACGCAGCCGTCGCGGCCCCTCAACCCGCCGGATCCGGCCCTCCGGCGCGACCTCGACCAAAAGCAGTGGAGCCGATAGATCAAGGTCGATTAGACCCGCATCAACGGGCCTGGCGTCAGTGTTTAGGAAGTAAGGATGCTTCCCGATGACCCAGAACAAAACCCCGATCTGTGCCAAAGTGGCAAACACCCAGGGCACAATCATGGCATTCCAGGACTCCGGTGCAAGATCGGACCATCCCAATTGGCCGACAGTGACGCAGACGGCATAGACCAGAAGACCAATGGCGACGGCTTCCATTGCGGCAACTATCTTTCCGAGGGCGTAGGCCGTCAGTGGGCCGAGCACCAGCATTAGCGCAAGGGGCGAGACAGCACCGCCACCAATAGCCACGGCACCGAGGCCAACTATCGACCACGCCATAACAAGCAGATTTGCTCCCGTGGTGTCGACATCTCGACGATTTCTAAAAATGAGCCAAACCAATACTGGAAGTACACAGACGACCGCAGCAATCGCAACAACCCGCCAGTCCGCGCCGAGCACGACGGAGCATGCCCCCGCCAAGAGCACAAATAAAGGCCAGCAACATTGCGAAATATTCATGTGAAGCAATGGAATTCCCGCAAAAGTCTTAAGTAGATATTGACGTTTGGAAGACACGATCTTTGTCAACTATCGATTTCTGCAGTTCACAGCAAAGAAATCACACATTGGCCGTATCCGAGACGGGCAATATCGGTCAATTATTATGGTGAAGAGTAGGCGGAGCGACACCATGGCAGTTTATTCAAAATTCCTTTCATCGGCGATCCTAGCAACCACTCTGGCGGCTACAACTCATGCTGAAGATGCAAATCCTGAGCCGGAACAGCATGTTACGGTCCAGGCGACGCAGTCGACAGCAGCAGTCCGCCGACAAGATACCATATCCGAAGCAGCTGCCGTTTATGGCACCTTCCAGCATGATGTCAGCGATGTGCGCAACAAGCCCTTATCTTCTGCGTCGGATATCGATACTGCACTTGAAAACCTCGGCGGCCACAATGCCGGCAAGCTCTCCACAGGTTGGCTTGCCTATTCCGCCCTCGTTGCATCCCAAAATCCAGAATTCAGAGATGCAGTACGCGACATTGAAGGCTTCTATGGCCGTGACCGCGTAATGACAGGTCTACGCAACGATATGGGATATGCCCGCACACTTGGTGGTGCGGGTTCGGCAATTTCATCCGCACTCACCGCAACAGAGGCCGACAGCAAACGGCTTTCCAGCGCGGCTGCCTATGTCAAAGAACAGGCCTATACGCTCCAGGGAACAGGCTGGGCCAAGGCCCGCATCAGCGACGCAAATGGTATGGCTGCACAGCTCAATAACGCCAATCGGCTCGGGCGCGCCACCAATTCCAACGTCATGCAAGCCTTGCATTCGCCGACGATCGATACAGCGCTTGTTCAAGCTGGCGGCGGCGGCGCACCATCGCTTTGGGACGGCGCAATCGATGCGGCATCTGGCATACAATTCCCAAGCCTTCGCCGTCCATCACTTACCGTACAGCAACAGAATATTCGGCGCGGCAAGGAACAGATCGCTGACCGGATTGCGACCCTTGCAGCCTATCGCGTGATCGGCATCGATAACCGGACGGCCGGACAATTGTCGACCGCCATGTCCGATACCGAGACATCGTCTTGCATCCGCCGCTCTCAGCTCAACCTCCAGCAATGTGTCGCGGCATCCTATAAGCAATATGAGCTGCCCTATTGCCTCAGTGAGCACGCCCTCCAAGACGTTGGTGAGTGCATCGGCGATGTAACAAATTAAGATCGAGGCCTGCTCCCTCTCTAAAAAGAAACCCCCGCCATGCATGTGGCGGGGTTTTCTTTTGCTCAGCTATGGGCCACATCACCGACATGACCCTGGATGAGACCAAAGCTGATATTCGCGAGGAGTTTTCGTTTCTCGACGACTGGGAGGCGCGCTATGCGCACCTTATCGACCTCGGCAAGACGAACACACCCCTCGCCCCTGAAGAACGGAATGAACAGACGCGTGTGCGCGGCTGCGCTTCGCAAGTCTGGCTTGTCAGCGATACGTCACAGGCTGGAACGCTCATATTCCGCGCTGAGTCCGATGCGATGATCGTGTCGGGCCTGATCGCGCTTCTCCTTCGGCTCGTATCGGACCGTCGACCGGCTGATATCCTCGCCTTCGATGCCGCCGCCTTCCTGGAAGATATTGGCGTTACCGGGGCTTTGACGGCGCAGCGTTCGAACGGCCTGGCCTCCATGATCAAGCGCATCAATGATGATGCGGCTGCCGCCGCTCGCCAGGAAGACGCTTAAGCAGCGGGCGGCGCACCGTTATCATAGGCGTTAGCCAAAGCTTCAAGACAGAGCTTCGCTTCATTCGACGCACCGCGAAGGGAGAGCCCAAAGTCCTCGGCAAACCGCCTGCGTGACGCCTCGCCAATGATAAGGCGATGCACCATTGCAGAGCGGTGCTCACCGAGCCGCCGGGCAACCGCTTTAAGTGTTCGGGCTGCCTGGTGGGACGCAGCAGCCTGACCATGGACCATGGCGCGGCCACCACCACGCCCATGAGGCACCATATCCCAATTCATGGTGATCACCTGCCCGCGCCCGGAAAGCTCGATCTCTTGGTGAAACCGATCAATGGCCCGTTGCAATCTCGTGCAATCAGTCCCCTCAAAACTGTCCTGCAGCACTTGGAGAAAAAACGGTCGCCGAACCAAACGCTTTGCTGGGCGAGACAAGCAGTGCGGTGGCAAGGCATGTGCGGCAGTTGTTCGCGGTACCAGCGGCGTCGCCCATGTCCATCGGCTCGGGCATGTCTCGTCACGACGCAGGTCTTCGGCCTCGATATAGGGTGCAAGGTCTGCCACCGTAAGCCTGCCGATAGACGTACGCCGGCCGTCCTGGCCGCGATAAATGAGATAACCGTCCCCATCCTCAACGGCCATGCCGCCGCGGGCAAGCGTTGCAACCAGGCGCGCACTCATCATTGCACCACTTGCTCATCTGTACCCAAGGCATCGGCCTGCACCAGCGTATCTTCGAATGAAGCGAGCCAGGCATCGAAAAGTCCGTCATCTCGCCGATCCTCAATCCGCCGACACGCATGGGCAACCGTCGAGCGGTCCCGATTAAACGCCGCAGCCACGCGGGCAAGGCTAAGACCAAACCCCACATAGACCGAATACATGGCCACCTGGCGGGCCATCGCTGTCTCTGCCTTGCCCCGTTTCGGCTTGAGAATTGCGCCCTGAGATTGGCGAAAGGCGAAGGCGGCAAGGCTTGCCGCAAGTTCGGCCCGCGCGCGGTCCTTGTCCTGATTAGTCGTCACGTCAACCAACTCCCTACTTGTCGAACCTAGAGTTTAGTCCGACCAGAGTTAGTGTAGGATATTATTCCTATTTAGACTTTGCAAGCAAAACGATTACGCTGCAATTCCTTCAGAAACCGCCGTATATTCAACGGTACGTCGCTGTGGCCCGGCCGAGAGGTCGGATATTTCATCGTAGCAAAGAACGAGCTGAGGGTCGCCAGCCTCGTTCAGTAGTGGCAGGCGCAGCCAGCTGTGCTCTTTCTCTCCAACACGGCGGCTGCCAGAAATCGGACGGCCTGTTTCCAGCGCGAGCGCCATGGAGGCGCTTCCCGCTTCTTCCACGGAAGCGTCAATGTCGTGGAGGAGCTGGCCAACAACCGCTTTGCCAAAAATCCGCTGAATACGAGACCCGGTCAGCCGAAAGCGAAACGTTTGATCGGACAGCTCGACCAGGGAAATGTTTGCCAGGGAACAACGCACTTCACCCGGATTGATATCGCAGCGGCTTGGCCACGCACCGTCCACGCGCTTCGATTTCCAATATTGGACGAGGCGTGCCTGGCGCTCGCTCAAAACCGATTTGTGAGTATGCGTCGTCATATTCGTGACTCCCCAGTCCGATTCGAGAATCATGGGTCACCCGATTTGCAATCGAAAATCAAGTAAAAATTAATAATTGTTACCAAAAAATGTCATTTCACTTTCGAAACAATAAAGAACCTACAGTAAGTTCCAATCATTTCTTGCTCTGTCCAAGTCCCATCTTTTTCGCCAACTGGGAACGCTGGCGCGCATAACTTGGGGCGACCATAGGATAATCATAGGGCAAGCCCCATTTTTCCCTGTAATCTTCTGGTGACATGTCGTATTTGGAGCGCAAATGGCGGCGAAGTGACTTAAATTTTTCACCGTCCTCCAAACAGATCAGATAGTCGTCTGTAATCGATTTTTTGACCGGCACCGCAGGTTTCAGCTCAACCCTAACGGTGCGATCTCTTCCAAGATCATCCAGAGACCCATGGACGCTTTGAATGAGCTCCGGCAAATCACCGCTTTGTACGGGATTATTTCCGACATAAGCGGACACAATTTTTGCCGTAAGTTCAATCAGCTCATTTCTTGAAACTGCTGCCGGGTTTTGAACATCTACGCTCATATCCCGCTCCCCTTTATTACATTGCGACTTCTCTATGCTTTAGATTAGACAAGTCGACAATAAAACAAGGAATAACAGCAGCCACGACGCCAAGGACAGATTCGCCATTAACCATGCAATTTAAGACAATTTAACAAGGTCTAACTTGCGCCAATGAAAGATAGAAGTAATACAAGCCCAAGTAGAGCAGCGCTCCAAACGGCCATGCCGCCCGTAAGCGGACCGCGGGCCAGCACGCCTTGGGGGCTGAACGCAGCTTCTATGCGGTCAAAGGCACGCTGGTAGAGCCCGCGGCAGACATCCGTCATTGCCGGGCCGGCCTTTGCCCAAACAGCGCCGCTCCAGCGAGCCGCCCCATAGCCAGCCCGCCTATAGGCCCAGTCGGCATCGAGAACCGTGCCAGGCTTTTCTGCGGGGTACAGCCCAAATCGCTTCAACAGGACAAAGGCAAATGCCGCCAAAATCAGAAGCTGCATTTGCGTGAGTATATGGTCGAGCGTGTAAGGCTGATAGGTAAGCGCGACATCAGGATAGGGCAAAACGGCATAGAGCATTCCATAGCCACCGCCCAAAAATGTCGGCAGCCCGATGGCAATACAGATGAACGCCGCAAGGCCCATGGCCAGAAGCATATTAAAGGGCGCTTCCTCAACATACTTCCCACTATCGTGTCCAAAGAATGCAAAATAAGGAATTTTGATACCGGAATGCTCCAAAACACCGGCAGATGCGAAGAGCAGCATCGCCCAGGCAACCACATAGTGCGCCTCGAGCACTGCACTCATTGTCAGCGATTTTGCAACGAAGCCTGAAAACAGCGGAAATGCTGAAATCGAGGCAGCACCAATCAGGCAAAAAAGCGCTGTCCAAGGCATAGACCGGTAAAGCCCGCCGAGCTCGGTCGCCTTTGTTGTCCCTGTCCGGTAGAGCACGGCCCCCATGCTCATAAAGAGCAGTCCTTTGTAAATGATATGAGCGAAAGCGTGGGCGGCTGCGCCATTCATGGCCAATTGCGAGCCAACCCCGATCGCGCAAACCATGAATCCGACTTGATTATTGAGGCTGTAGGCCAGGACCTTGCGCAGATCGTTTTCGATCACGGCGAAGAAAACCGGAAACACCGTCATCGTCGCGCCGACCCAAATCAAAAGCGGTTCGCCGGGAAACACACGCGCCAGAACATAAACGGCGAGCTTGGTCGTAAACGCCGAGAGGACAACCGCGCCGACCACCGTTGCCCGCGGATAAGCATCCTGGAGCCAATTGTGCAGAAGCGGAAACGCCGCTTTGATCCCGAAGGCGATCAGGAGCATCCATGTCCCAGCATCGGCACCGAGGCTGAGCGTCCGCAGGGTGATATCGCCAGTCGCGGCAAACAGTTGGGCCGCGCCGTACAAAAGCAAGACGCCGGAGAGCACTTGGATCGCGAGATAGCGCATGGCTGCCCCATAAGCCGCCCGCGTCTCACTTTTCAAAATAAGGAAAACCGAAGAAATCGCCGTCAGTTCCCAAAAGATAAAGAGGCTCAGGAAGTCGCCAACAAATGTCGCCGCAACGGCTGCGCCAGCGTAAATCAGCGCCGATGCATCCTGAACCTGATCATCCTGGTGAAGGGCATATATTCCATTGAGCGTGGCCGCGATCAGAAACGCCACACCGAAAATAAAGTTCAAATTGTCAACGCGGTAGAGAACAAGGTCGAGCCCCATCGTCGACAGAGAAGCCAAGTCGATCTCGTGGGGGGCGATGCCAAGCAGAATACCGGCGAGTATAGGCGCACCAATGGCAATCGATTGGCGAACCCTGACCTGGGGCACTAAGGCGCATAGAGCGCCGGCAACGATCAAGATCAGGCCAGGATTGATCGCAGTGAGACCCTCGATCATTCGCCCTGCCCCGCATCATCGTCGTCATAATAAGTTTCAGACCGACGCAATAACCGTCCAAGCGGCCACCCCATCAACACGGCAAAAGCGAAGGCTACAAATCCAAAGAGACCGTAAAACCCTGTGACAGCCTCAATGTCTTCCTTGGTGTGACGTTGCGCAATCGGATCACCCACGATCAACAGAACAGACAGAAGTGCGAGCCCCCAGAAAATAATCTGGCCCGTCCGTGGAAAAGTAACCCAACCAAAGAGGGCGCGGGCAATCGGATGCATCTTTTCCGCATCGTTGAGGGGGGGCGTATCAGGTGCCATCTTGTCAGGCTCCTCCCATGGCTGGGGCTAGAAATGCTGCAATCGCACCCATGGAGAAAAACAGCACCAACGTACCTGCCGCCGTTATCACGGGGGCGATCACAACAAATCGCGGAGCCCCTTCCGGCCGCTTATAGGGCGCTGGCTCCGGCAAACCTTTTGGCGGCATCAATCCAAGGATCGGAATGGGCAACAGATAGGCAATATTCAAAAGCGAGGAGATCAGCAAAACCCAAGCGACATAACCCTGCTCAGCACCGACCGCGCCAAGGAAGAGCTGGAATTTTGGCCAGCTACCGGCCAGTGGCGGGATCCCGATAATAGACAGCGATGCGACAAAAAAGGCTCCAAACACCCAAGGCATCCGCTTGCCGAGCCCGCGCATGTCCGAGATGTCGGTCAGTCCGGTCGCCACATAGATTGCGCCGGCGCACATAAACAGCGTGATCTTTCCCATCGCGTGGGCGGCTATCTGTAAACTGCCCCCTAAAAATCCGGCTTCAACCGCCAACATGGCTCCGGCCGTGACATAAGCAAGCTGGCCAATCGTCGAATAAGCGAGGCGCGCTTTCAGATTGTCTTTGGTCATCGCCACCAGGGACGACACAATGATCGTGATGCAGGCAATCGCCAGCACCCAGTCCGTCGCCGGGGCTTCCTGCAAAAGCTCCGCACCAAAAATATAAATCGCAACCTTCATGATGGTGAAAACGCCAGCCTTCACCACTGCCACGGCATGCAGCAAGGCCGACACCGGCGTTGGCGCGACCATGGCATTCGGCAGCCAGAAGTGAAATGGCATGAGGGCCGCCTTGCCGATGCCAAATGCAAACAAGAGCAAGAGAAGGCTTGCTTCAGTCGGGCTGATTTTCCCGGCAAGCAAACCGCCCGGAACAAAGTCGAGGCTACCGCCGAGCGTAGATGTCCAAACAACACCGACAAGGAACAATCCAATGGAGGTGCCAAGCAAGGTCATCAGATAAATGCGGGCACCGCGCTGGGCATTTGCGTCCCCCTTATGGGCCACAAGGGGGTAGGTCGATAAGGTCAGCACTTCATAGAAAACGAAAAGTGTGAACAGGTTGCCGGCCAGGGCCACGCCCATCGCCCCAAACAGGGCAATGGCAAAACAGATGTAAAACCGGGTCTGATTCCGTTCGCGGTTTCCGCGCATATAGCCGATGGAATAGAGGGAATTTAAAATCCAAAGCCCACTCGCAACCAGGGCGAAGAGCGCGCCCAAGGGCTCCAGCTTGAAGGCGAATACCAATCCCGGTGCCGCTTCCCCAAGCACGAGTTCCGGCTGCGCACCGGCCTGCATGTTCGAAACGAGCAAAACAACCGCACCGAACAAGGATGCAGCGCCGAGCAGGGTTGCCCCTTCGCGCAAATCGGGCACTGCATCCAAGACAAAAATCACCGCGGCCGTAATCAGCGGCAAGCAAAGGATCATAAGGATCATGGTGTCCGGCGTCATTGCATGGCCCTGCCACTCAGCGCGGCCTCAGCCGCCGCATCCGTTAGCGCGATAACGCCGGTTGAGTTCACGCCGATCCATAGCGTTGCGAGCGTCAACACCCACAGCGGAACAAGCAATAGCAGCGGCGCTTCCTGGCGCACCTTGCGCGGATTGGCAGGCGGCAGGAAGAAAACAGCCTGCAAAACACGCCCGACATAAACGACGGCAAGAATACTGGATGCCACAATCACCATCGCCGCAAAGCCCCAACCGGAATCCAACATGGCTTGCAACAAGGCCCATTTCGATTGGAAGCCAGCCGTTAGGGGCATCCCAATCAGCGAGATACCGGCAATTGCAAATGCTGTCATTGTTAGCGGTGCGGCGCGCCCAAGCCCGGCAAAGTCGCTAATCCGCGTGCCTTGATACGTCAAAACCACGCCGGCGACCGCCATGAACAATGCCCCCTTCATCAGCGCATGGTTGATCAGATGGAAGAGACCACCCGAAACGCCAGCGGAGGTGCCAATAGCTATGCCAAGCAACATGTAACCGACTTGCGCCACCGATGAATAGGCCAGCATCCGGCGAACATCGGTCTGGAACACGGCCTGGAACGAACAGGCCAGCATCGCAATCATCGCTAGCGGAACGAAAAGCGTCGCGAAGTTCAGCCTGTCGAGGGTATAGTCCGGGCTGAACACCGTGAACATAAACCGCACCAGAGCGTAGATTGCTACCTTGGTCGCCGTTGCAGAGAGAAACATGGTTACAAAGCTAGGCGCATAGGCATAGGCATTCGGCAACCATTGGTGCAGTGGCCACATGGCTGCCTTCAGGCCAAGCCCGACCACAATGAAAGCAAAGCCCGCATGTACCGTTCGGCTCGCACCGAGTGATGTTAGCCGGTCCGCCATATCGGCCATATTGAGGGTGCCCGTCGCGGCATAAAGGAAGCCAACGCCGATCACGAAGAAGGTCGCACCAATCGTACCCATAATCAGATAATTGAACGCCGCAGGCAGAGCCCGCCGATCCCGCGTTCCCCCAAGCGCGACCAACACATATGTCGCAATTGAAGAGATCTCCAGAAATACGAAGAGGTTGAAGGCATCTCCAGTTACGGCAACGCCTGCGAGCCCCATAAAGCAGATCAGATGCGCAGCATAAAACAGCGCGCGCTTTTCCTGCTGAATTTCTGCAACCACCGTTGGCAGGGAAAACACCGCAGCCAGCAAGCCAATCCCGGTCACCAAGATAAGAAACAGGGCGTTCAGCGCATCGACGCGAAACTCAATACCGAGCGGCGGAGCCCACCCGCCAAGCGCATAGGACACGACCCCATCAGGGCTCGTCTGAACCTGGTAGAGCAGCACCAAGGCACAAAAAACTGAAATGACCGAAGCGACCACCGTCAGCCCCCAGGCCACGCGGCCACTCGGCATGAATGCGCAAAGCCCCGAAAGAATAAGCGGCGCAACAACAATCAGCGCAGCGGCGTGGCGCGTGACAATGTCAGGCGCAAGGGCGACGACCGTCTCGAACATCAGGCCACCTGCCTCGCCGGATCATCGGCATCCTGGGCATCCGCGGTTTCGATATCGCTTTGGCGAACTTCATCGCTCTCAATCGTGCCATAGCTCTCTCGAATGCGCACAACGAGCGCAAGGCCAACAGCTAGTGTCGATACACCCACAACAATGGCAGTAAGGATCAAAACATGCGGCAGAGGGTTGGAATAAATCTCCTGGAGCCCTCCGGGATTGCCTGTAACGCCTAACTCCACAGCAGCCGTTTCGCCGGTCCCATGGGCGAGATTATCATGGCCGTCATCGGTCAAATGCCCCCCGCCGTCTCCATGACCCTTTGCATCCTTGCCGAAGAGGATGGGTGCCGTTCCACCCGCAACTTTTCCAAGTGTAATGTAGAACAGGAAAACGGAGGTCTGGAAAATCGACAGGCCGACCAGGCGTTTGATCATATTTGTCGACTGAAATGTGATGTAGAGCCCCACCATCATCAGCCCGATAATTGCCCAATAATTGGCGCGCTCCAGAACAAACTCAGCCATCGCTACCAATCCTCATCACGGATTTCGACGACGCGTCCGGCAAAGGCGTAGAAGATCGTCAACATCGATCCAGCCACCGTGAACAGAACGCCAAGTTCAATCAGAAGAATGCCAAGGTGCTGGCCCGCATGGCCGCCCGGTTCTTCCTCCACCAGATAATCATAGTCGAGATAGTCTCCGCCATTGAAGACAGCCCACAGCCCCACGCCTGCATAAAGCAGAAGCCCCGTTCCAGCGACGCCCCGAGCGAATGCTGCCGGGACAGCCGCAAGCGCCTCGCGAATTCCAAAAATCAACGCGAACAGGATCATCGCGACAGCCAGAATGACACCGGCCTGGAAACCGCCGCCTGGGCCATAGTCGCCATGGAACTGCACATAGAAGGCGTAAACCACAACAACCGGGATCAGCATCTTCGATATGACGCGCAAGATAACATGGTGATCGGTCAAGAGGAGCGCCCTCCACGCTTGCCAGATCTGCGGCCACTGGACAGTGAGCGTTCCCCAAACCCAAGCAAAAGCGCCACCGCAATGCCGGCTGCAAAGATAACGCCGGTCTCCCCGAGCGTGTCGAAGCCCCGGTAACTCGCCAAAACAGCCGTGACGACATTCGGGACACCAGTATCCGCCTCAACGCGGGCGAGATACTCCGCGCCAACATGGGCGTTTGCCGGCGACGAGACATCCCCCAGGGCTGGCAAGTCGATGGTCGCATAGATCAACACAGCCCCTGTCACCACGCAGATCCCAAGCGTTGCCAAGTCTACCAGGCGGCGTTCCTGTTTGGCGGTTCGAGAGGTGAGCAGCATCGCCCCGAGCATGAGCGTCGTTGATATCCCGGCCCCAACAGCGGCCTCTGTGAACGCCACATCAACGGCATCAAGGGCGACAAACCAGGTCGCTGACACCAGCGAATAAGCTCCGGCGAGCATGACAATGGCAAAAAGGCTCTTTATGCGGATGATCGCGACTGCGATCACGAATAGCATCGCAAGAAGCGCGACATTCACAAGCGCAAGTCCGATATCCATCAGATCTCCTCGCTTTCATCAGTTCGCTCACCTTTCAATCGTCCGATCAGCGGCTCAAGCCCAGCAACATGTGCGGAATGGGCAATCGCATGGGTGGCCGTGGGGCTTGTCAGGAAAAGGAACAAAACAATCAGCAAAAGCTTGACCATAATCAGCCAATGCGGGCTGAGCAGGATCATCCCCAGAACAAGCGCCAAAACAGCCCCTGTATCGGTAACGCTCGCAGCATGTAGCCGTGTGTAAAAATCGGGAAACCTCAACACGCCAACCGCACCGATCAATGCCAAAACAGCACCAACCAGGCACAGCCCTGCCCCAAGCAATGGCCGCATAACATCCCAATAGTGGAGCACAGCTTCAATCATTGCTCTGCTCCCTTTTGCAGCCCGCGCCGCACCAGTGTCACTTGGAAGGAGCGATAACGGAAGAACTTCAAGACAGCGATTGTCGCGACAAAATTGATCAGGGCGTAGAGGATGGCTATGTCTAGAAAATCAGGCCGCCCCATAAAATATCCAAGTATCGCCAACAACAGAACCGTTTTGGTGCCAAAGGAATTGACCGCCAGAACGCGATCGTAAAGCGTCGGCCCGAGGAGCGCGCGGATCAGAATCAGCGTCAGGGCGACGATCAGGGCAAAAACGCTCGCGCCAATCATGTTGATTTCCCCGCCCCATCAACGGCGCGCCTGGATCGCCGGTCCATTTCCGCAAATGCCTCTGGCTGGGCAGTGTCCTCATAAAGCGCATGTACCAGCAATCGATCCCGCTCCACCGAGATTGTTACCGTACCAGGGGTCAGGGTAATACTGTTTGCAAACAAGACCTTAGCCAGGTCACTCTCGCAGACTGTTTTCACTTTAACGAGCGCAGGATTGATATCCATATCAGCTCTCAGACAGGCGCGAATTACGGTGATGTTGGACTTGATAATTTCCCAAATCAGCCAGGGCAGGTAAAGCAACAAACCGATCCCGGCAAAATATGGTGCCCCTTCGCGGTCAATGATTCCAAGACGCGCCGATAGGATCACTGCCAAGGCAACGGAAACAGCCCCCAGCGCTAAAAGAAGTGGCGTGTAATGCCCGGACAGGCTCAACCAAAAGGTAACCAGGCCAGCAATTAACCCGAACAGATACAGCACCGGCAACCCGCTCCGCAATGACCCCAGAATCAGGATTTGAGAACTAGCCGCTTGGGCTGCAATTGGCCAGAGCTAAGTCAGCGCAAACGCGAATGATATCAGGAACCGAAAACAAGTTTGGCCGTCCGGCGGGGCGCAGAGAAGGCATCCTCCTGCCCGCCATCATTGTCAGCCGCCTGATCGGCGGGCTTTTGCGCACCAGCAGCTGTGAGTGACCAGTTCCAATACCGCAGAACGGTTTGCGCCCGTCCGACCGTAAGTGTTTCAAAGACATCAATCACATAGGCAAGTTGAGGGTGTATTTCACCGCTATCGATCCGGTGGGGGCGCCGCATTGCGCGCCAGAGCTCTTCCAGATTTGCGCGTTTTAGTCCGGTCGCCTTACACAAAACCGCAAGTCCTTCCCCGCCGAGGTCAGACATTAACTTCGCGGTACTGAGCGGCTTCATACCGCTCAAATAGCCGATCTCCTGCATCAATTCCGGCGTCATTCCCGTCACGACGGCCGCACTGATTGCCGCCTCCAGACTGTCAAACTCGCTGCGTGCCAGCGCCGCTCTGTTGCGTTGGCGACGCTCGATCATCTGAACCGCTTTCCTGGCGACAGGGTCGACATACTGTTCTTCCCGAACCATGTCGAAAATATCCGAACAGCCATCAATCATCTGGGCACGCTCGGCGGCGTGCTTGCTCAATATTAAACGACGCGTTGCACCGTCGGACCACCAGAACATGGCCATGGCTTGGGCCGGGGTAAGCTCCGCTCGTTTTATAATGAGCGCACAAAGATCCTCCATTTGCTGAGACAGGGCGACCAAAGCGTCCATTCCAATCTCAGACAGTTCGGCCCCCATATTGGCCAGCAGCGCCCGCATGACATGGGGTTCGCCAAGCTCAATCAAGACATCAGAAACGGCGCAACCCAGGTCCTTGCGCTTGGCGATGATCAGCCGATGCTCAGCAGAACAGGACCGTGCCACATCGATCAGATCGGAATCATTATAAGATGTGTTTTCCGCCAATAAATTTGCCGAAAGCTCGATTTTACATTGGGCAAGATAGCGCATCAGGCGACGCGGGGCTTCAACCGTTTGCTTCAGACGGTCCGCACACAATTTCCGCGCCGCATCGTCGGCATGGAACAACATATCCAGGACGATATCGCCCGCCATGGCGCGATCCTGCGGGGAAATCAGGCTTGCGGGCAAAGCGACGGTGTCGATCAACCGCTTTAACAAGGCGGCTTTCGCTCGCCCGTCCGTCCGTACATGTCCGAGATCTTGTGAGCCGTCCATATGCTGCGCCCTTTGACTGCCGCAGAAGGAGTGTCACACAATGATCGTTAACACAGCGTGGATATGAACGCCTAGATCGGTCGGATTAGCGCCGATCGCGGGACGGGTGAACCACCATTACCAATATGCTCGCCACGGCCATTGCAATGGCGAGGGAGAACAAGGCACCGCCATCGGTTGCCACCGTGCCATTTGCGAGGGAGGTTGGAACCTCCCGTCCAAGCCACGGTGAAAGGTGAAAGCCTATGGCCCCCGACAGGATCAGAAAGGAAAGAAAGGCCCCAAACCGGCGGGTGAAGGGCAGAAAAAGAAAGAGCGCCGCGATAAGTTCCAATATCCCCGTCACCACGCGTCCAGCCGGCTCAAATACATCATATCGCGACCGCTCAGCCAGGGTCTGAAACACAATATTTTCACCTGGCAGATCGAAAAACTTCACCGATCCGGCCGGCGGATTAGGCAAAGGATGAAGGGTCGCCTGCACGAACATTGCGATCAAAAACAACGATAGTGCCCAACTCAGCCCGTGGCGCAATACACCCATAATGCGTCTCCGATAACTCCACTACTCCAAACGCTAGCACAGGCCAGCCGCTTGAAAAAAGCAAAATCATCGTCTCAAAACAGACACATGGTTTGCCTTGTCGCCCAAGCGCGTTAGGCTCCAACCGTCAAACAGCCTGGAACCACCCATGTCGGACAGTACCCCTGCGGGCCCACCGGGCGATGACCCACTCATTATGGACGAGGCCCGCCAGCCAATCTCCGGCGTTGCATCGGCCTTGGATGCTGGAACATCCTTCATACAAACGGCAAAATCGCTCATGGCGCGGCGCGTGCGTCGCAAAGTGAATGCCGAATTGCCGGCCTACCTCGCCGTCCAATCGACATGGTTTGTGGCCTTTGGCCTGCAATTGGTGCTGTTCCCCTATCTGATCACCAACCGCCTCGGCCTCGACGGGCTTGAGCTTGGACTGGCAAATATGGCCCTTTCAGCCCCGTCCGTGGTCTTTCTCCTGCTTGGCGGTGTCGTCGCCGAACGCATGGCCGGCAAACCCCTTCTGGTCCTTCTACACCTCCTTGCAGCCGTCCCAGCCGTCGCGATTGCAGCCATCGTTGCAACCGGCCAACTCGCCTATGGGTATATGATCCTTTACGGCCTCTGTATCGGCACGGTGGGAGCCTTTATGATGCCAGCCCGGGATGCGATCCTGAACGAAGTGGTCGAACGCCGCGCCCGTATTGGTTCAGGTATCACCCTGCAACAGGGGGTGGCGTTTGCGACCCTCGCTCAATTCGCCGCACAGATCCTTGGCCTCATCCTCGCCGGATATGCCGACAAGCAGACCCGGATGCCCGATTGGCTCGGCGGTTTTGGCATTGGCCCCATCGATGCGTGGCGGTTGCTGGCCGTCCAGGGGGCCATCCTCGCCCTCGGATCTGTTTTCGCCCTCTATCTCGCACGCGGACGGCAGGTCGTTACGGGCCGCTCCGGGCTTGGTGCCACGTTTGGTGATATTCGCGAAGGGTTCGACGCCGTCATGGAAAACCCGAAACTATCGGCCATGACGGTCTTGATGTTCGGCGTCGGTTTTTTTGTGATCGGGTCTTTCCTCGTCGTATTGCCAATCATCAATCGGGATCTTTATGGCCTCGGCTCAGATGGCATTCGAGACATGTTCGTCACCTTCTGGTTCGGGGCCTTCCTGTCATCGGTGGCCCTGTCTGTCTTCCGCGACATTCGCCATCCGGGCCGCCTTTTATTGACCGCGCAATTGATCGGTTCCCTCGTTATCTTAATCATGCTGCGGGATGTGCCCCATGAGGCCTTCCTGGTCATCGTCTTCGTCTGGGGCCTTGCCGCCGGGGTTTCCATCGCCATGAGCCGGTCCATCGTTCAAAATGCAGCACCGAAGGAACAGCTGGCCCGGGTCCTATCGATTTATCAGCTGGGGTTCATGGCCGGTGCTCCTTTTGGTGCTGCGCTGATGGGATACCTCACAGACATGTTCGGGCCCCAAAAGATCGCCCTTGTGCCAGCGCTCGGGATGACGATCCTGATCGTTTGGATGATCTTTAGAACACCAATCTGGAAATTAACCTCGGACATGCTCAGCGCCACGAATGGTAAGGGCTAACGAACCGCGAGGGGGCCTCCGCCCACTTCAACCGCCGAGCTTAACTGGCGAAACGGCCCACAAGACGCGCATCTCCCCCGGTACCGGTCATCACGATGCCAAGCACATGCCCGCCATGGTCTTCCACCTCTTCTCGCAGCGAGACAATCGCCTCAGGTGGGGTCCGATCAGATTGAACAACCAGCACGACACCGTCCATCTGGGCAGCCACGGCAAGGCCAGCTCCAGAGCGGGCAAGGCAAGGCGCATCGGCGATAATCCAATCCGCGGAGCGGCGCAGGTGCGCCCACCAATCCGGCCGGGTCGACAGGCGTACCCGCTCGCGCGGGCCGAGCAAATGGGTTCGAAATCGGGTGGCCAGCAAACGTGTGCCAGAAATTTGGTGAACCGCCAAAAGCTTGGTGCGCACTTTTCGTTCAGGCGTTGCTGGTCCCAAAATATCATAAATGGGTGGCAGCCCGAGGGATGCATCATAGGCGCGGCCAGGGCGTCCAACGTCCGCTGCAAACCCAGCTTCGAACCCATCAAAAACAGCACCGCTACACAGGTCGAGTTCCACAAGCCAGGTGCTGCGCCGGGAACGCGCCGCCGTCATCAAAGCGAAGGACGCTGCCACGCTGGTCGTCCCCTCCTCCGGCAGAGCTGCCATAAACATGATAGACCGACCGCCCTTGCTCTGGGTCAAGCGTCCAACAAAACGCCAAAGTGTTTCAAGGTCGGGTCGAAGATCTCGCATATAAACCAATAGCCTAACAGACGATCTAAGTCCTTAGGTCTCCATGGTTAATGCCAGCTTTCGTCAAGCTGCCTCAACGCGTCGCAGACACAACCGGCAGACCCATCGTACGCTCAAGCGATCCGGCCGTTGCAAAGCCCTGGCGGGTAAACGCTCGCACGAGACCAGCCATTAAAGCCGCAAACACGGCAAACAGAAATGAGCCGCCGCCAATCACCCAGGCCAGCCTCGTTTCCTTTTTCGGCTGGCGGGCCGGCTCCAGGATACGGATAGCATCTGCGCCTTGCTGGGCAATCTGCGTCACGGTCCGGGCAGCCAATTCCCGTTCAGCCAAGTTGCGCACGGTTGTCTCAAGCGAGGCCCGGCGTCTCTGCAACTCCTGCCAGTTCGGCTCCAATTCGGTGATACGCGCTTGGCGGCGTTTTATGGTTTCGGCCTGGCGTTCCAATTCAGCCTTTTTTTGCTGGGCAGCGGCCAATTCCGAGCGCAGACGGCTAAAGGCCAATTGGGTATCCTGATAGACCGGGTTCGGCTCTCGCCGCACGGGGCCAAGGTCCCCATCCTGATAATCTACGGACGCTTTGGCCCGCGCAATCTGCCGGTCGATCTCCTGGACTGGCTGCGACGTTTCCCGGTAACGGATGAGGAGTTGCGCCCGCTCCAATTCGAGCGCGGCCAGGCGACGGTATATGGGGTCTTCAACAAAGACATCGATCTCGGCATCTAGAGCATCCAATTGACCCCGCATAACACCTAATTGAGCCGTCAATTGGCCAAGGCGTGCCGCGTTTTCGAATGTGGCCTCTTCCACAGCGGCGAAAAGGCCCTGGGTCGCAGCCCGTTCAGCCTCGAAGTCGCCAACCCCGCTCTCGACAAGAAAGCGGCGAATATCCTCCTCTATTGCCAGAAGGTCAGCTTCGAGCGTGCGGCGCTGGGCATTGAGGGCTCCCGTGCCCAAGGGCTCGAAAACCTCAGATCGATATCCGATATAAGTGCCAAGAAAGACATTCAGCACTTCGGATGCTAAGCGCGGATCTTCATGGTGGAACTTTGCCCGAACAACAGATTGGCGGCGCGCCGCGCTTACTCGGAAATCCCTGCGGAGTGTCTCAATCCCCTCTTCGACCAAGGTCGGAACCTGGTCTTCGGAGGCCCGCTCAATGCGCGCAGCAATTCCAGGATAAAGCCGCTTTAGCCCAAACCGTTGCACCACCTGCTCAGCCACCAATGGGCTTTGCATCAGCCTCAACTCGGTACGGACCAGCGCGTCGAGTTCCGGAGTAAAAGCAGCCGCTTCGCGTCCGCCCAGCGAGGGAGGAACATACCCGTAGCCTGGCGATACCAAAAGGCGAGACACAGCCACATATTTGGTCGGCACCATTAGAGCCGCAAGGACACCGGATCCGAAAATAAGCAAAAAGATCAGTGCCATAAGGCCCTTGGCCCGCCAAAGCAAAAGCAGGATATCCGCGCGGCCAAGGTCAGGGCGCTTCGGCGTGCCCAGGCCGACGCCCCGGCGCGCCGTCTCGC
>JBCBAO010000003.1:0-31114 GCA_038532405.1 Pseudomonadota bacterium
TACAGGATCGCAAGCTATCACGCCGCCTGCGTTTCTCTTCCAATTCCTGCGATGTCAAACAGCCCGGACCGGAGCCCGAATTGGCCTTGGAAAACTGCTGTTCTCCGCGACCGAGAGGCGGCTTATAGAGGCCACCTGATTTTCCGTCAACACCCTTTTTTCGGCCTTTGTCAGCTTTGTGCAGCAATGTGCAATTTACCGATATCTGGCCGAAAAAATCCCTGCTGCGAGCCTGCTGCGGCCGCGTCGGCACGGGTATTTTCGAAAGAGCTCAGTATATAGCTGTTCGGGGGTATGAATTGCAAGCCTAAACTTCCATCAAAATGCATTTTTTTAAGCCGCCCAGTTAGCCCGTTGCGATATAGGCTTTCATCGCCTCCGCTTCAGCCTCTGCCTCGCGAATCTTCCATTTCACAAGATCCCCAATAGACACCAGCCCAATTAGCGCGCCGTCGCGCACAATCGGCAAATGCCGTATTCGCCGGTCGGTCATGCGGGACAGGCCGTCTTGGATTGTCTCACACGGGTTTGCTGTAATGACATCGCGGGTCATCGCATCCGCCACAGTCATCGCCAAGGCGCGCGGCCCATGCCGGGCAACTTGCCTTGTGATATCTCTTTCCGACAGCACGCCGGCAAGGGAGCCATCCGCATGGGTGGCAACCACTGACCCAATTTTCTTATCATCGAGCAAGCGCGCCGCATCCCTCAGGGATACCTGCGCCTCAATTGTGGTGACATTGCTCCCTTTTACTTTCAAAATTTGCTCCAGCAGCATGCCTACTCCTCCTCCATCATGTCTTATCTTCGCTTGGCGATCCCCTTTGGAGAGAGGGCTGTCGACGAACGTGTTGCGCCGAACGCCCGGGGATAACGCACCAGTTAGGCCCTATACCCTACCATAGGATCGTGGCTTTGAGCCAGCCTCCAGTAAAAGGTGTGCGCCCTAAGGTCATGGCAATGGACAATATCAAGCAAGCCTTCCCATTCGATTTGCCAGCGCCGGCATTCCGCCTACGTCTCAGCCATGACCCGTATTTATCTCGCCGCGATGGCGCTTATGTTCCTTGCTTTTGGTGCTTGGTCCCTGCTCGATCCCCTGGGCATGACAGCGGGCTTAGGCGTCGATGTGGGCGGTGCGAATGGTACCTTTGAAATGCGCGGCATTTTTGGCGGCGTAAGCCTGGGTGCCGCCGGCCTTTGCGCCGCAGGGGCCGCACGCGCCGAGATGACCCGCCCTACCCTCTGGTTTCTGATTGCCTATATGGGCGGCTATTGTATCGGCAGAGCGGCATCGGTTGTCATTGGTGATCTGCCAACTTTAGGCACTTGGCGCTTTGTTGCGTTCGAAGCAGCGACGTTTGTGATCAGTATTATCGCCCTGCGCCAGACAACCCGATAACTCGCCTTTCAGCAAAACTGCAATCGCCCAAACGGACAGCGGCAGGCAAAATTATAAGAAAGGCCGGACAATGTCTCGCCCGGCCTTCCCGAATATTTACGCGATCGATCAATCAGAACTTGATGCGAAGCGAACCACCAAAGGTCCGTGGATCGTTCGGATAACCAGACACGGTTCCCGCCTGGGCGACACCGTCAAAATTGGTCGTAATGAATTCGTCATCAAAAAGGTTCCGGGCAAAAATGCTCGCTTCAAGACCGTTGCTCAATCGATAGGTGATCGCTGCGTTGACCAGATTAACTTCGCGGTCGAAAATCTCGGTATTCCCCAAGGCCGCATTGAAGGTTGGCAAACCGTTGTTGATATCGACATTGCTTTCAAAGTTATAATCAATCCGGCTGATCAGCTGCGAACCGTTTGCCAGATCGATCGTATAGGTCGCCGATGTTGCGATCGCAACCTCAGGAACACCGCCAACTGGCTCACCACTCAAGTCACCAAGCACAGAATCCGGGAATTCATCAAAATCTGCATTCAGATACGTTAGCGCGAACGTCAGAACCAGCGGATCGACGGGCACGATCGTTGTATCAAATTCGAATCCAACCGTTGATTGCTGACCAGCATTTTGTAGCTCGAATCCGGTACCCGTGAAGACATTTGCCTGAAAGTCGTCCAGCGTTTGATCGAAGACCGCTAAGTTGAAGCCAACGCGGTTAAACTGAGCCTTGATACCGGCTTCGAAGACTTCGGCCTCCTCCGCATCGGCTGTACGTGTCCCAATACTCAAATTCGGCACCGCAAGGCCTGCGTTCAAAATGTTCGACGGTGGAGCCAAGATCGTGCTCAAGCCGGGCCCGGGGGTAAAGTCAGCCGGGAACGGACGCGAATCACGCGAGAGATTCACCGAGGAGGCCTTAAATCCAGTCGCATAGCTGAAATAGACATTGATATTATCCGATACATCGTAGCTGGCGCGCAGATTGTACGTGAAATCGTCATCATCTGTCCGACCATCTTCAACGGCATTCGGCACGCTCAGGAACGGTGGCTGAAATTGGAATGGTGCGAGCGCCAATAATGGGTTTTGCGTTGGATCCTGAGCGCCGGCTGCAACGGCGGCGAAAATGGGTGCGGTTGTCGGATCCGCCGCAAAGGCCGCAATCGCAGCTGGGTCCGTAGCACTTGCCCCTAAGAAGGGCACCAATCCGCCGATAATGCCAACATCAACCAAGTTCACATTTGCAAGCTCGTCGAATGCGGTCAGGTCCGCGGTGAAGTCTTTGCTGTCATCCGTATAGTTGAATCCCGCCGTCAAGGTCAGCCTGTCGGTAACATCATAGTCTAGTGTACCGAAGATCGAGTAAGATTCATTGTCCAGCGTGAAGGCTTCATCGGTCAACAAACCCGGGCTGAAAATGCTGTTTGGCTCAAATCCGAGCGCCGATTCAACACCGAGGAATGTACCAGGCCCCGTAGGTGTCAACAATTCGAAGAATGTGCGCGTATCGGTCCCAGTGATCAGCTGGCTGGTTTGCTCAATGTCTTCGTTGAAGTAAAATCCACCGAACAGGAAGTTCAACGGGCCATCAAAATTGGAGGCAACGCGAACCTCTTGGGTGAAGGTTTCGATGTCTTGATCAGTGGTCGAATTAACAATATCGGCACTTGTGAAATCGACGTCTTGCAATTCAAACGCATCAAGCCCGCGATAGGACGTGATCGAGGTAAATGTCAGCGGACCAACATCCCAATCGCCTTGCAGTGAGAAACCATAGCTATCAACTTCGTTTTCCGGAACAATGTTCAGGAAGGTTTCTCCGCTGAAAACATCCTCTGGGCTGATCTGGCCGCCAACGGCACCAATGGCAGCCACGGTCGGACCGGCAACAATGTTACCTGCAAAACAACACGCCTCGTCCAGGTTTGAAAAGTCACCAATCAAACGGAATTTCAAATCGTCCGTCGGCCTGTAAACCAGTTGACCGCGCACATTATAGCGCTCACGGTCATTAATCTCTTCGTCCAGATTCTCGATGTCAAAGAAGCCATCGCGGCGGTTGTAGCCGGCATCCAGCCCAAAGGAGAGCTGATCGGTAATGGGGCCAGAAATGTCACCCTTCGCGACGAACTGATTGAAGTTTCCGTAAGTCAGCTCAGCTGATCCAGTGAATGTGGACCCTGGCTCCCTGGTAACAACGCTGATCACACCTGCCGAAGCGTTCTTACCAAACAGTGTCGATTGAGGACCGCGGAGCACCTCCACGCGGGACACATTTGCCAGGTCGCCGATTTGGCCAGCGGATCTGGAGCGGAACACGCCGTCGATAAACACACCGACCGATGGTTCAACGCCGACATTGTTGGCACCATTCCCAAATCCGCGAATGATAAATGTGGTATTGGTGGAGCTTTGTAGCTGACTAACGCGCAGCGACGGCGCAACCGTCTGCAAATCCAACAAATCGCGAATCTGCGCTTGTTCGATGACGTCACCACTCGTCACCGAAACGGAAACAGGTAGATCCTGCAAGGTGGTCTCACGCTTCGACGCGGTGACCGTTACGGTTTGCAAAACGGCGCGCGCATCTTCTTCCGCTGCTTCTTCGGTCGCCTCTTGCCCCCAGGCAGCAGGAGTTGAAAAAGCAACGAGCGCCCCCAATCCCGCACTTAGGGCAAGCCGACGCCGCAGTTTGCCGATAGATGTCGTATCTGACTGTTCAAATTTCACAGGGTTTCCTCCAAAGGTAAGTTCTGAATTTTTGTTATTTTTTTTGACGCTAGACCACTCCGATCCGCTCGAAAAGCGCCAAATGCATCGATATTGATCGAAGCCACGGACAGTTGCCCGGCGGCAACAAACCCACCGATTTCAAGATTGGCCCAATCGGGCACATCTTTCTCCTCTGGCAAGATATACGGCGCGCTAAGGCTCGCCCGAGAGGCTATTTCTGCGCGGCCGCGACGCGCGCAAACTGGCGCAGTTATTGCGAATACCCCCTCAACGAAAGAATAAAATACCTTGTACTGGAACGCATTTCCCCATGTCCTCAACCAAGATGCACCCCAACACCAAGGCCATGCTCCAGGCCTGGCAGCGCATGACGTCGAGCACCGAAGATATCGATGGCGGCCCATCCGCCCAAGATTATCCAGGACTGCTTGCGCGTCTGTTTGTTATAGACGCCTCCGATAGAAACCATGTCCTTTTCCGGATTGCCGGCGACGACCTTCCCGTGCTCCTTGGGCGAAAGCTCATCGGAACCGATTTTCTGGATCTCTGGACCGGCTCGGACAGGGCCCTCGTCCAAGCCATTATCGGAAGCCTTCTCACCGACGATAGGCCAGGCCTGATACGCGGATTTGGCGAGGCCAGCACAGGCGCACGGATGGACATAGAGGTGACCCTCGCCCCCCTTGGGCGTACCGGCACAAGTTGCGGTCGGTTGCTCGGCCTGTATCAAAGTCTTGGAGGCGACGCACAGCGGCTGAACCGACCGGTTTTCATACATGGGCTAAAAAGCGTTTATCTGTCCGAGGGCGTGAAACGCACCCGCTTAAGGCTCGTTACACAGGGCGGCTGACCCTAAGCCTCAAGCGAGACCAATGGCGCGGGCAGTCGGCAGCGGCTCTGCCGTCTGGGCCTCAACAATTGCATCCAGAAGCGATCCAACCAGAACACGCGGACGGATAGGTTTCTCTATAAAAGCATCAACACCAGCACGAAGGCATGCTGCCCGAACGCTCTCTCCGACCGCTGCACTCATTGCCAGCAACGGCACCGAGGAGTTCGGCCCCTGCCCCGCTCTCACATGTTGGACCAATGTAAGACCAGACGTCGATCCGAGATGAAGGTCGACCAGTGCCGCTTGATAGGCCTCATTCGACAGCCGGCGATGGGCCTCCTCCGCCGTGGCAACACACTCAACCGACCAGCCCGCAGCCACAAGGGCCCGGTTCACGACCAGGGCCGTAACGGCGTGATCTTCAGCGACCAGAATTCGGCCAAGTTTGAAGTTTGTCGCCCGGCGTCGCTGGTTCTGTACCGCAAGCCGTGGTCCGGCGCGGCGAACGGGGCAGGTAACGGTAAAAATCGTTCCGCCGCCTGGATTATCCGAGAGGACGATCCGGCCCCCCATTTTCTGCACCAAACCCTTGGCAATGGACAACCCAAGCCCGGTCCCACCAAAACGGCGAACGGTTTCCGGGCTCGCCTGCTCGAAGGCTTGGAACAGGCGGGTCTTGTCTTCATCGGCAATCCCCACACCGGTATCGGCTACGGCCATGACCAATCGAAGGGTTCCTGCAGGCCCGTCCTCGACCTTTAAATCCGCCGTCACCGTCCCCGCATCGGTAAACTTCACGGCATTGCTGACAAGGTTGAAGAGGATCTGACGCAGGCGCATCGCATCCGCCTCAATTCGCGGTGCCGCTTTGTCGTCCAGCGACACTTTCAACGCTATACCCTTCGCATCGCTGCGGCCTTGCCAAAGTGCGCGGGTCTCTTTTGCAAAACGGGACAGTTCAAATGGCTCGGGCGTCAACTGTAATTTGCCCGCCTCCAGCCTCGATAAATCGAGAAGATCGCCAAGCAATCGATCAAGCAAGCGACCGGAATCTGAAATCGTCTCTGCATATTCTGCGACCGTATCATCGGCCGTCAGGTCGCCAATCAGATCGGCAATCCCCAGAACGCCGGTCAATGGTGTTCGGATCTCGTGGCTGAGAAAGGCAAGGAATCTCGACTGTTCCCCCATTGTCTCTTCCGCGCGTGCTTTTGCAACTTCCAGCCGGCGCGCCTGGACTTTCATCGCCCGCGCCCGCGCCGCATTCTCTTCAGCAACCGCTTTTAACAGCCGCTCCGGCAACACCATGCCGGCATACCGGCCATCCTCCACAGCGATCAGGCCCACACGCAAACCCGTTGTGCCAGCGGCGCACGCCTCGCTTGCAACATAGGCGGCAGGCGACCCCATCTCGACGAGCAGTCCAGGGTCCACCATCATGGCGCTGACAGGCAGGGACGGCGATTGAAATGCCGCGTCCACGGCAATGCGTGTCAGGCTATCACGCAACAAAAGCCCGAGTGGAACGCCATTGCGGACCACTGGCAATGCGGGGCGCTCCGGATAAGACTGAAAGACCTGGATCGCTGCCGAAACGCCGAGCGTGGGCTCAAGGGCGGTCACGGGATCCGTAATGTCTTGGATGCGAACAGGCATGGAACTCTACAAGCGTTAAGGTTAACGCCTGCGACCCTAGCCCCTAAATCTTTACGAGACGCAAACCGCCGATACCTCGCCCTTTGCCAACGCGGTCAGGCGATCTCGCTTTGATTTGTAACAATCTGGTGGACAAGGCCGTATTTCACCGCCTCCTCTGCACCCATCCAATAATCGCGATCGGTATCTTTTTTGATTTTTGCGAGGGTTTGGCCCGTTGCAGCGGCAAAGATCTTGTTCAACCGTTCGCGCATCTTGATAATCTCGCGCGCTTGGATCTCCACATCGGACGCTTGACCGCCAACACCGCCCCGGGGCTCGTGCAAAAGGAAGCGCGTGTTCGGCAGAGCATAACGGTTCTGTTTCTGCGCCGCGCAATAAATCAGAGCGCCAGCACTCGCGACCCAACCGGTTCCCAGGATCTTCACGGGCGCGGGCACGAACTTGATCATATCGTGGATCATATCGCCGGATTCGACATGCCCCCCCGGCGAAGACAAAACAAGCAATATCGGATCCGCGCTTTCGCTCGATAAAGCCAGCAAACGTTCGCAAACACGGCGAGCCTGCTTGTCATCAATCCCGCCGGTCAGCAGAATTGTGCGCGCATTGAACAACGCCTCTTCAAGAAAGGCGTTGGGTTCGGCGATAGGCTTGTCGCCGCTTTCATCATCCATACGGAACATGGTGTCTCCGAACTGTCCATCATTGGTTCAAATGCATAGGTGAGGCGTGCCGCCCCCGGCGTCAATGCCCATCGAAGCTAAGAAGTGTATGAACTTGCACATTCTCTGCCCGCAACTGGTGCGAACCGCCAAGATCCGGCAAATCGATCAAGAAGCTAGCGCCGACAATGCGGGCCCCGGCACGCCTGGCAAGACAAAGCGCAGCCCCGGCGGTTCCACCGGTGGCAATCAAATCGTCAACGATGAGGACACGGTCATTCGGTGAAACGGCCCCTTCATGCAGGTGCAGAGCATCGGTGCCATATTCAAGGTCGTAGGCTTCACTCATCGTCTTGTGGGGCAGCTTGCCGGGCTTTCGCAAAGGCACAAAACCAGCCTTCAATGCCACCGCCATCGCACCGCCCAGAATAAAGCCCCGCGCCTCGATCCCCAGCACCTGGCTTATCCCGGCCTCGCGCCAGGGATAGGCAAGCTCATCAACTGCTTGCTCAAAAGCAAGCTTATCTCCCATCAACGTGGTGACATCCCGGAACAGAATTCCGGGTTTTGGATAATCAGGAATGGTTCGGATCGTCGCTGCAAGGTCCATATTTGCCCATTTAGCGCAATGCGGAGCGGGTTTGAACCGTTTATTCGGCCGCGTCTACAAGAGGTGAAAACTCCGGCCCCTCATCCTTAGGCTCCTTTCGGATCCGGCGAGGCCCGAAAACCGCGCGGGGATCTTTTTGGCGATCATAACGCAGAGACCAGTATTCGTGCGCCGTGTGGGTCAACGGCCGCGGCGTCAGCGGCATGCCATAGGTCCGCAGCCGCTCCACAACCTCATCACGCAGGTGCATGCCTGGCACCACAATCTGGCCAAATCCGTTCGCCTTCATCCAGTCCCGCACAGCCCAGCTTCGGGTGGAGCGTGCATCCCGCGGGCTACAGCCATCATGGGCATCCCACATATATAGGGTAGTAATTCCATCAATCGCCGCGCTGACCGCCGCCTCATGCTCTACCGCAGCATCTTGTCCGGCTTCCAGGTGATTGCGCAGGTGCAGTTTGCTGGCCTGCAATTCCTGATAAGCCGCCCCCATAACGGCGAGGGCCTTGCGGTCACAGTGAACAAGGCCCTGATTAACCGCATCAAGCTGTGGGTGATGAATGTCCATCAAGCTGCCGGGGGCATAGGCCACACCATTCGACAAGGTCACAAGTTCACCGAGCATGCGCTGTAGGTTTAGGCGCAATTCATGGGTGACACCGTCAAGGGCGGCCATCTCCGCATCTTCCTTGGCATCCCGCTGCATCCACAACAGCCAGCCGGTTGCAGTCACCGCGATAACGAGGAGCAGCAGCCCCCCGCTGATAAATGTCTGGAACGCTGCGTTGGTCATCACAATCTCTCCACCCTGACCGTTGACCCCTAGCAAAATGCACGCCGAGCGTCGATAACAAGTCTCCACTTCAAGGTCGAATGGACGATACCGATGCTTCCTTCCCACATGAAATATATCGCTCTGGCTGCCCTGTCGGCAAGCATGGCCACCGCCTGCGCAACGGCCCAACCCCCGGCCGCACTGCCCCCTGCGGCACCGGAGAGTGACGCTGCAAGTCGCCAGATCAGCAAGTTCAGCTTCGAGGAAACGAATAAACGTTTGCAGAGCGCGATCGAGGCCCGCGGCTTAACGCTCTTCACCACGGTCGACCATGCGGCAGGCGCAGCCCGCGCCGATTTAGAGCTTGCCCCGACCACGCTTTATATCTTCGGCAATCCCCAGGGCGGCACACCGCTCATGCAGGCCAATCCTGAGATGGGGCTCCATCTCCCCTTGAAGGCGCTGGTTTATGAGCGGGATGGCACGGTGCAGGTCACTGTCACGGATATTCGCGATATCGCCGCCAGCCTCGGGGTCAGCGAGCCTGCCGTTGTCCTAGATAAGGTGTCCGGCGCGCTCGCAGCGATTCAAGCCGAGGCGACGGGGAACTAAATCACGCGTCCAGCAACGGCATCGAGCTTCGCGAGCACCGCTGGGTCACGCGCGTCGGGGGCCGTTATAATGGCATAGTCCAGGGCGCACTCGATGCCCTGCTCCGTCGGCGTTCTCGGTCTCTCCGAGAGCGCGCGTGCCAACGCAGCGACGCTCGCCCGCGCCTTTTCGCCATTGGATTGGAGGATGCCGAGCACAGCTTCAACGGAAACCGCTTCACCGGTCTCACGCCAGCAATCATAATCGGTCACCATGGCTATGGTGGCGTAGGATAACTCGGCTTCGCGCGCGAGCTTTGCCTCCGGCATATTGGTCATGCCGATAACGTCGCATCCCCAGGCCCGGTACATATGGCTTTCCGCCCGGGTGGAAAATTGCGGCCCCTCCATGGCCAAATAGGTCCCGCCCCGGTGCACAATTGCGCCGGCCACTTGCGCAGCATCCCCAGCAAGCGCCGATAGCCGCGCACATATCGGGTCGGCAAGGGATACATGGGCCACGCAGCCTGGCCCGAAAAAGCTCTTTTCCCGCGCGAAGGTGCGGTCGATAAACTGGTCGACCATCACAAAATCACCGGGGGCATAGTCTTCACGCAGTGATCCAACTGCCGAAATGGACAGCACGTCGGTGCAGCCTGCGCGCTTCAAAGCATCGATATTTGCCCGGTAGTTCACCGCTGAAGGGCTAAGCCGGTGCCCCACCCCGTGCCGCGGCAGGAAGACAAGTTCAACCTCGCCAATACGTCCGCGCTTAAGCGGCGCAGATGGCTCGCCCCAGGGGGTTTGCAGCATCTCTTCGCTGACCGCCTCGAGGCCATCAATGTCATAGAGGCCGGAGCCGCCCAATATGCCGAGGGTCCAAGTGCCCATCCCCGTCACCTCCTAAAAGAAAGCCCTGCCATGGTTTCACCACGACAGGGCATAATGTCTCAAACGGCTGTACGCTAGTGTTCCACGTTCCGCCAGATCTGATGATAAGAAAGCCAGAGGAGAACCGCGAATACGGTCAGAAAGGCGATAACTTTCAACCCTGCTGATTTCCGATTTCCCTGTTTCGGTTCGCTGGCCCACGCAAGGAATGTCGCAACATCCGCCGCCATTTGGTCCACCGTCGCCGGCGTTCCGTCCATATAATCGACAATCCCCTCGATCAGCACCGGCGGCATGGCCAGGAAACCACCTGGGGGCACATGGCGCGGATCACCTTGCCATTGCGGGGTCACATCCCCTGGCATGTAGGGATTATAATATTGTCCAAGGGGCTGCTCCAGCTTGCCATGGAGTTCATGCTTGTCGCCGTCGGCGTGCGCCTCATCGCCATGCTCACCGTCCCCATGGCCATCGGCTGCGGCCTCAAACGTTCCTGGAAACTCGAATATGCCATCATATTCCGGATCATCCGGATAGCCGCTTAGCAAGGAATAGATATAGCTTGCGCCCCCCGGACGCGCCTTCACAAGGGCTGAGAAATCGGGTGGCAACGCCCCGCCATTTGCGGCGCGCGCGGCAACATCGTTTGGATAGGGTGACTTGAACCGGTCAGCCGGCGTTGCTGCCCGATAGAGCGGATCACCAAAATCATCGAGCCCGCCCAGGATCTCATTCTCGGCAGCGATGGCCTTCACAAGCGGGTTCTGATTTGCCGGATAGTCCGGGCTGTAAAACGGGCCGCCCTTCTCGCCAAGATTACGATAGCTGAGAAGTTTCATCGAATGGCAGGATGCGCAAACGGTTGTGTAGACTTGGTATCCACGCTGAAGCGCGCCCTGGTCAAACTCACCAAGCGGGCCTTCGAAGGTCCAGCCGCCCTCAGGTGGGTGGGGGTGTTTCTCGCTGCCGCCGGCAGCATGGGCGCTGGCAACCAGTCCAAGGCTAATGGCTGCGACAGACAGCAGTCGGGTAAAAGTCATAATGGCAACTCCTATTCGGCAGCAACAGCGGCCGGCATAGACTTGGCTCCATCAGCTGGCTTCAAGACAGCTTTGTGTATGGAGTCCGGCTCCCGTGCAGGGCGTTCAGACAGTCCAAGCCATGGCAGGATGAAAAGGAAGTATGCGAAGTAGTACAGCGTCATCAACTGGGCGAGGTGGATAAACCGGATCGCTGCCCCTTTGCGAATACCAATACTCGCATTTGCATCGGCTGGCAGGCCACCGATAAATGCTTCAGCCTCTTCGTACTCGCTGTAGAGCGATGAAGCTGGCTGCCCATTTGTATCCACATAGTCCACAACCAGCCGGTCCTGTCCCAGCTTCATGAATGGCAAAGGATCATCCGGGTTGCTCGCGCCGCACCAGCCGAGGATCAACGTACAGGCCACAAAGCCAAAGAAGAACTGGCGGGCAACCGGGCGATACCGCAGGGATTTCACCTTCGATGTATCAAGCCAAGGCAGGAAGAAGAGAACCGCAATCGACCCGAACATGGCGATGACACCAAGAAGCTTGGCATCAATCGGTCCAAGATCGAACGTAATCGCCCGCAAGATCGCGTAAAACGGCAACAAATACCATTCCGGAACAATATGCGCCGGCGTCACCAGGGGGTTGGCCTCAATATAATTGTCGGCATGGCCGAGCACGTTCGGCGCGTAGAAGACGAATGCGGCGAAGATGATCAGGAACACGACAATCGCAAAACCGTCCTTCACTGTGTAGTAAGGATGGAAAGGAACGGTGTCCTTCTTCACATCCTTCACTTCAACGCCCGTTGGGTTGTTGTTGCCGGGAACATGCAGCGCCCAGATGTGCAGGATCACAACACCGGCAATCATGAATGGAAGCAGATAGTGCAGCGAGAAGAAGCGCTGCAGCGTCTGGTTCCCGATCGCAGGTCCGCCCAGGAGCCAGGTCTTAAGCGCATCCCCGACAATCGGTATCGCACCAAAAAGCCCAACAATCACATTGGCCCCGTGGAGTGACATTTGTCCCCAAGGCAACATGTAACCGAGGAAGGCCGTCGCCATCATCAACAGGAAGATCACACAACCAAGGATCCATAGAACCTCGCGGGGCTCCTTATAGGACCCATAGTAAAGCCCGCGGAACATGTGCACGTAAACGGCGAGGAAAAACATCGATGCGCCGACCGCATGGATGTAGCGCAGGAGCCAACCATAAGGCACATCGCGCATGATCCGCTCAACGGACGCAAATGCCTGGTCGACCGTCGCGGTGTAGTGCATGGCGAGCACAACCCCGGTCAGGATCTGAGTGGCAAGACATACCGCAAGAATACCGCCGAACGTATACCAGTAATTCAAGTTCTTTGGGGTCGGAAAGCCAACAAAACTGTCATAGCCAAGTCGGATAATCGGCAGGCGCGCGTCCAGCCATTTCTCGAAACCGGTTTGCGGATTGTAGGTCGACTGATGGTCACTCATGCATCTGGCCCCTTACAAAGAAATACGAACAACGGTTTCCGACACATATTCGTAGGTCGGAACGGGAAGGTTTTTGGGTGCAGGTCCCTTACGGATACGCCCGGAGGTATCATAGTGTGACCCATGGCATGGGCAGTACCACCCCCCAAAATCACCCGTGTTTCCCTGGCTTGGCCCCACAGGAACGCAGCCAAGGTGCGTACAGGCACCCGAGGTGACGAGGATCGCCGGATTGAGTTCACCGCTTGGAAGCGGACGCAGGCGCTCTTCATCGGTTTGCGGGTCAGGTAACCGGCCGAGATCTGTCGTTTCTGCCGCCGTAATTTCAGCAGCGGTTCTGTGGCGAATGAAGAAAGGCTTACCGCCAATCAAAATACGAACCTCGCCCCCTTCTGGAACCTTGGACACATCAACTTCCAGGCTGGACGCTGCTTGCGTGTCGGCTGCAGGGTTCATCTGATCAACAAACATCCAGGCAACCATGGCCGCCCCGCCGACAGCCATGCTCCCGCTGGCAATGTGGATGAAATTACGGCGGTCTTCGTCAACCGGATCGGTAGCAAACTCAGTTATATTCGTCACTTAACGCGAGTCCTCTTCGTCGGAACTTTCGGCAGTAAATACATCAAAGGTGTTATTTGAGTATTGCGGCGCAACGCCGCAAATTACCCTCGAAAGATGTTTGGCCTTAGCTATCCAAAAAAAGTGTTGCAAGGGTGCACTTGTACCGATTTGCAGCTCAGGCCAGAAAAAGATGATGAAACAGATGACAATTCTTGATCAAAAAACCGTGTCTCGCGCATGGTTTGAGGATCTACAAGACGATATCATTGCCCGGCTGGAGGCGATCGAGGCAGCTGCGCCGGATGATCTTTACGGTGCAAGCCCCATTGGCACATTCCAGAAAACGCCCTGGTCACGGGGGGATGGAAGTGAAGACCTCGGCGGCGGGACGATGGCAATTATGAAAGGTCGACTGTTTGAAAAAGTCGGCGTCCATACCTCCACCGTCTATGGGGAATTCTCAGAGGCTTTCCGTGCCCAGATCCCGGGCGCGGAAGAAAATGACGGCCGCTTCTGGGCAAGTGGCATCTCCCTCATTGCCCACCCGGTCAATCCTCGCATCCCCGCCGTTCACATGAACACCAGGATGATTTCAACATCGAAGACCTGGTTTGGCGGCGGCGCGGATCTCACACCACTTCTCGGCTATCAGCGTGATGTGCATTTCCAGGACGCCCTCGATTTCCATGCGGCCATGAAAGACGCGTGCGACGGCCACGATCAGAGCTATTATCCGAAGTTCAAAGCCTGGTGTGACGAGTATTTCCATCTGGCCCATAGGGACGAACCACGCGGCATTGGCGGCATTTTCTATGACCGCCATGATAGCGGAGACTGGGCCGCCGACCTGGCGTTTACAAAGGATGTCGGCAAAGCCTTTGCGGACATCTACCCAAAACTGGTCACCCGCCGCATGGTCGAGCCCTGGAGCGATGCTGAGCGCGAGGAGCAACTTGTGCAGCGCGGGCGCTATGTCGAGTTCAACCTGCTCTATGACCGCGGCACAACCTTTGGGCTCAAAACCGGCGGCAATGTCACGAGCATCCTCTCCTCCATGCCCCCCGTGGTAAAGTGGCCCTAGGCCGCCTGGGCCGCTCCCCGTCCGAAAACAAACCGTTGGTAAAATAAGGCAATCGCTATCAGGCAACCGCCAAGGCCGATAAAGCTCGCCGCGCGCACGGCTCCGTCGAGCAGAGCGAGGTCAAACAAAAACACCTTGCAGGTCGCGAGCAAAAGGATCGCCAGAGACGCGAACCGCGCACTCGCCCGTTGACGGAGTGTGCCCCAACCAAGGAGAAAGGCAGCATATAAGATCCAGGCCACCGAATATATCCAAACCCCCTCCCCTGAACTGGACGTCAATACGTCCGGTCCAATCAGGAACCGGCGCGCTTCCAGCGTTGCCCAGACAAAACCCGTTCCAATCGCAGCCCATCCCCAGGCCTGTCCTTCATTGGATCGGTTACGCCGGCGAAGGACCTCCGCATAAGCAGCCATCAACAGGCCCGGCATGGCAAAGCTGACAAATAGCAAATTGAAGATGGGCAAGCCGATTGCGGGCTCACTTGCCAATATAAACAGCGCGGCAACACTCGCCCCTGCCCCGATCCCAGCGCCAATCCTCTCGGCCAGACGGAATAGAAAAGAATGGCTCGACAGCCGCCAGGCAAAGCTCACGGCAAGCCCGAGATAAGTGATCGCATATCCCGAAACCTCACCCAGTGAGAGCCCTGGAACAAACAGATCGCCGCCTTGGGCAAGGTGGCGGATCTCCAGGCCAAGCAGTCCAAAGCCGAGGACCAATGCGCCGGCAAGGTTCGCGCGGCGCAAAGGCATTGACCGCCGCATCATCCAAGCCCCGGCCCCCAGGGCAGCGATCGCGGCCCCGTAGCCGAAGAGAAGTTCGTTGAAAATCGGCACCGCCGAAATCTCAGACCCGGATAGAAATCCAGGCCGCATCAAAAGGGTGACGGCACCGGCCACGGCAAACGGCCCCAATATCTCCAAAACGCGCAATTGGAACCGGGCCTGCACCACACAGATGCCGAGGGACAGGACCGCAAATGCTCCGCCGAGCCAGAGCCCCTCCAGAAAAGCAAATGGCACCAGCACGGCTGAAAGAAATGCCCCAAGGGCAAATGCGGCTCCCGTCAGCGGGGCACCCTCAAAACCGTCAGAGCGGTTTTTGAGGGCCTCAAGCACAGCAATATAGCCAACCGCGCAGGCCGCGGCCGCATATCCCCACCAGAACCCGGACGCGCCATGGAAGAGGCCTGAAATCGGTACAAACAAGGCCGCCGGCGGTGTCAGCGCGGCCGCCACGGCCAAGGACGGCGATCCGTTTTCAGCGCCCTGCGGCCTTAGAACGAAGTACGTGCCGAGACCGCCAAACCCAATGGCAATCGCAATTACAAGCGCGATCAGGCTCGATCCGGTCTCCGGCCAAACCAACAGGCTCGCAATGGCAATTGCCGATCCCATGGGTGCCAAAAGCCCGTAGCCCGGCCGCAACCAGGCGACGACGAGACTGCCACCACAAAACAAAAGCAGGCCCCCAAGGGTCGACCCCGACACCCCGCCCAGCACATCAAGCCAAATTAAACCGCCCCCCAAAAGCGCAAACAAAAAAGCCGCCCCAAGACTCGCATGCTCCGCCACCAGGGTTTTCAAGATGCGTGACGGCTTCGAGAGGTCGACTTCAACGCGCACCGCCGCCGCTCGCATACCGAAAAAGACACCCGTCGCGGCAAGGGCCAAAGCATAAACCGGAATGGCAAAAGCAGGCTCCCCATCGGAAAGTCCGGCCAGCCCCCAAAACGATGCGCCAATTACGGCGATTGGCAACAGCCGCGGCCATCCACGCAAACGAATAAGGGTCAACGCCCCCGCAGTTATTGCGGTGGAATAAGCAAGCAAAAGGGCAACGCTGCCGCCACTCGCCCCTGTAAACAAGGGCCCGAAATAGGCACCCACAAGCCCGATTGCGGCCACCAGTCGGCCAAACCGCATGGACAAAGCCACAGCCAGCGCCGCGACGGCGAGATAGCTCGACAATGCCAAAAGCGGTGAAATGATCCCATAATAGGCACCAGCCGCAAAAACCGCTCCGTTCAGCACGGTCAGACCCGCCGCCACGAATATGTTCGGCAATGTCCGCGCCGCCCCAGACCAAGCTGCAGGCAAATTCGATCGCTCAAGCCGGGCACCACCTGCAATCAGAGCAGCGCCAAAAACCCCTGCAAGCCCGACGCGCGCCACATCGGTCAGCAAGCCAGCATCCCAAACAAAGCGCACAAGCAACAGCCCGCCGATGGCAATGGCGATACCGCCAAGCCAAACCATCCAATTGGCCGCAATCATCTGCTCCCAATCGACGACCTTGCGAACCGGCCTCCTGGGCTCTTGGACCTCCGGGCGCGGGCGGGCTGCCGGTTTGGCGCGCTGGCGCGTTGGATAAACAGGTGTCGTGTCCAAAGGCATCGGCGGACGCGGCTGAGGTGCTGGCGCCGGTGTGGTTGCAGGTTTAGGTGCTTCAATATCGGAGATCTGCCCATCGCCGCGACCAAGCTCGCCAATGGTCAAGCGGAGGATGTCCAATTCTTCCTTCAATCGTTTCGTCCGGAAATATCCCAGAATACCGAGCGATGGCGCAATCAGCAGCCACCCGAAAACGACGATCGCTATCAGGATAAATGTATCCATAGCTACCTCCTCCTTTATGTAAGTATATGATCACTTACATATTTGGTCAATCGAATGACAGACCAACCTGCCCCTCACATGTTGGCTGGGTGCTATCTCTTTTGCGTTGAATAGCCCTTAATTTTGGGCCAGGCGTCGCTTCAATTCCGCAATCAATTGAGGCCTCTTCGCTTTAAAGTCGCCAGCGACCCACCAATCCTCCAGCGCGCGCAGATGCTCACCGATGGCGGGTCCAGGCGGCAAGCCAGCATCGACAAAATCGGCACCGGTCACTGGAAATTTAAGTGGCTTCCAAGTGTCAGCAGCTCGCACCAACGCGTCGAGGCCGCCCGCATGCCCCGTTCGACCTGCAGTGCAGACCGCGCGATCAATCACGGCCGCCGCGCCAAACCGATAGAACGCAGCGCGAATATCTTGCTCTCGATCAACCGGATATCCAGCCATATCAGCAGATTCCGCGGCTAGAAGCCTTGCCGCATCAACATTTGATAGGCGCAAGCGGTCCGCAAGACGCCGCGCGGTGCCAGCGTGGAGGTCCACAAGCCCCATCAGCCGGCGCAGCGGATCTGGCGTCAAACCATGCGCTCGCTCCAAATTGGCAATCCGCCCGACGCTTTCAGGCATATCGGCCTCTGGAAGAATCTCGCCAAGCACACCGCTTTTCGCCATCGCTTCGACGGCTGGACCAGGCTCCGGCGCCGCAAGAAGTTTGTTGATTTCCTTCCAGATCCGCTCAGCGGCGATCTTGGCCAAGCCCCGCTTTTGCCGCTCACAGGCCATCAGCCCAGCGGCATCAATCCCAGCGCCGTACCAGGCGTTGAAGCGGAAGAATCGCAGAATGCGCAAATAGTCTTCGCGCAGCCGCATATCCGCATCCCCAATAAATACCACATGGCCAGCCACCGCATCCGAGAGGCCGCCGCCGGTGGGGTCAAACAGGACACCGCTGCGATCAGCATAAATCGCGTTCAATCGAAAATCGCGCCTTAGCGCATCCTCTGTCCAATCCTCTGTAAATGCGACAACGGCACGCCGGCCGTCGGTTTCAACATCCCGCCTCAACGTTGTGATCTCGAACGGGACATGGTTCACAATCGCCGTCACCGTGCCATGGGCCAATCCCGTCGGCAGCGCCTTGATCCCCGCAGACACCATGGCGCTGATAACGTCCTCAGGATGCAGTTGGGTCGCAATGTCCACATCGTCGACGGGACGCCCCATCAACGTATTGCGCACGCACCCGCCAACAAATCGCGCCCCGCCGGGGCAAGCCGCGTCAAGCGCTGCCATAACGGCATCTGTTTCGGGGGCCGCTAGCCAGTCAGCTGCCGGCAAACGATCGGTCATTGCGGTGTGGCCGGCGCGTCCTCACCTGCCCCGGAGGATTGGGGCTCGGGGCGCGCGCCCGGATCTTCAGACCTTGGAATACCGATATCCTCTACATTCGCATCACAGGGAAACTCACGAACCGGTATCAATTCGCGGGTTACAGGGTCGAACCCCGGTTGTGTCTGGCAAACACCCCGGTCTCGATCTTCCCGCAGAATGAAGAAAATCCACAATGCAAGCGCAAGAACAAAACCGATGACAAAAAGAGCATTGATCGGCCAGGCTTTGCGCCCCTCCGCCTCCGCATCGGTGATCGCCATCCGATACAATCCAAACACTGCGAATGGGGACAGGAAAATCAGCAGCTCGAGGAGTATGCGATAGGGCATATATCAGGTCGCCTCCGCGCCATAGAGTCGTTCATAAAGCATCCGAATAATACCCGCAGTCACACCCCAAATGCGATATCCGTTATGCGGCATTTCGTAATAGTGTCTTTCTTTCCCACGCCAAACGGTCGCTTTTGCCATGTGATTGGTGGGGTCCATCAAAAAGCCAAGCGGCGTTTCAAAGGCTTCATCCACCTCTGTCGGGTCAGGCACGGGCTGGAAATCGGGCGGCAGAATACCGATCACCGGCATAATCCGGAAGGCCGTCCCCGTTAGATAGGCGGATCCACGGCCAACCAGCTGGGTCCGCTTGGGATCAATGCCAACCTCCTCATGCGCCTCCCGAAGCGCCGCCGCCACATCATCGGCATCATCGGGCTCAACCTTTCCCCCTGGAAACGCGACTTGTCCGGCATGGGTCGGCATGGTCGCCGGTCGTTTGGTCAAAAGAACATTTGGGCCCGAAGGGCGCGGCAGAATGCCAATCAACACCGCCGCGGGCCGGATCTCACCAAGCCGATCCTCGGGCTGGAAAGACATGTCGCCCCCCTCCGGAAGTCGGCTTTCACCGCGGGGCGCATCCAACCGCGCTTCTGCCCGGCGCAGAAAATCGTCAAGATCGGTCCACCCCATATCAGATTGCGGGCCCAATCACGAAAAACCGTCCCTGGCTCCACACGCCAAGGGTCGCCCCGTCATCCGCAGGATTGGGCACGGCCATTTCCGCAAGCTCATAGAAGACGGGCCGCGTCAATTTTGCTTCGAGGGCCCCTCGCACCAGAACATAAGGGGACGGTTCTAAAGTTGCTGGATCGGTTTCCACCCGCAGCGGCAAATCCGGGCCCGCGAGGGTTATATCACCGAGATTTGTCGTAAAGGCGAGGGTCTGGCCAGGCCCCGCTTCTCCGGCACGATCGACCCGTATGGCCAGGAAGGGCGCGTCCTCGACATGCACAATCACTTTCTCATACGGGGTGACGAGATATGTATGCCCGTCCGGATCCTTCCTCAGGATCGTGGAAAAAAGCCTGACCAGCTTTTCCCGGCTAATCCGTGTTCCCTCGTGCCACCACGTCCCGTCGGCACGGATGACCATATCGATGTCACCACAATGGGCCGGATTCCACAGATGCACCGGCGGCAACCTCGCCGGGTCCTTGCCGTCTCCCATAATTGCCCGCAGCGTGTCTTCAACACTCACAAGTGGGTTATTGGTTGATTTCAAGTCGCGCTCCGCCATGATCTCACCTAAAAGCTAAGCCTTAGATACAAAAGATCAAAGTAGGTACCTAATCCATGAGTGATACAGACGAGGCAATCGTCAAAGACGCCGAAGCCGCAATCGAAACGCTGGAGGCGGTAAAATCAGAGATTGCGAAAACGGTTTTCGGCCAGGAACAGGTGATTGAGCTGGCCCTGGCAGCAGTGCTGGCAGGCGGGCATGCGCTTCTTATTGGTGCCCCGGGCCTTGCCAAGACCCGGCTTGTCGATGCGATGAGCACCGCGCTTGGGCTGACCGGCGCACGCATACAATTCACGCCGGACCTTATGCCCTCGGATATTCTTGGGTCTGAAGTGCTAGATGAAGCGGCGAGCGGCGAGCGCAGCTTCAGGTTTATCAAGGGCCCCGTTTTCACCCAGCTCTTGATGGCCGATGAAATCAATCGTGCCAGCCCGCGGACACAATCTGCGCTGCTGCAAGCGATGCAGGAACGCGAAGTCTCCATCGCTGGAACGACCTATCCCCTGCCCGCCCCCTTCCATGTGCTGGCAACCCAGAACCCGATTGAGCAGGAGGGCACCTATCCGTTGCCGGAAGCGCAGCTTGACCGGTTTCTGTTGAAAATTGACGTCACCTATCCGGACCTTGATACAGAACGCAAAATTCTTGTGGAAACGACCGGTCTGTCTGATGAGCCCGTTGGGGCCGCACTCACCGCCGACCGCCTGATCGAGATCCAGGCCCTTGTGCGTAAAATGCCAGTCGGTGAAAAAGTCCTCGCTGCCATTTTGAAACTCGTGCGGGATGCGCGCCCGGAACAAAGTTCAGACGACCGGGTTCGCCGCCTCGTCGATTGGGGGCCATCGCCGCGCGCCGGGCAAGCCCTGATGCTCGCAGCCCGCTCCCGCGCGCTCCTGCGTGGCCGCCTCGCCCCGAGCCTTGAAGATGTCGAAGCCCTTGCCGAACCGGCCCTCGGCCACCGCATGGCCATGCGTTACGACCCGACGGGCGCAGCTCCGGCGCTGCCGGACCTCATCAACGATCTTGCGCGGAAGGCAGCCTGATGCGTGCACTTTTTCTTGGCCTGACTTTTGGTGTCGCAAACCTCGCATCGGCGCAACCCGCTAGCGATCCAGCTGTCGATTGCGTTGTTACCAGCGCCATCGCCGATTGGAGCATAGGCCTCTACGGCCAAACCGAAGCGCTCAATGCATATGCAGCCGGGGAGGATCGCACAGAGATCGTCGCCAAAATGGTTAGGGAGAGGATACGCATACAAAGAGGTGTTGCGGCCCTCGTTGCAAAATCCGTCGACCCGGCAACAGCCGGGCGCACACCACTCGACTTTCGCCAGGCCGTTGGAACCGCAATCGGAGAGCTGAACGCAGAGCGCTCGCGCACATCCGTCGGAACATATGTATCCGCGCACCCTTATTCCGAAACGGTTCCGCCGGCACTGGGGTGCCTTGAGTCTTTTGGTGTGCTCGAACCAGAATGACCGCAGACCTAAAAGCCCTTAGTCTTGACGCCGACGCCCTTGTCCGCGCCCTGCCGCGTTTGACAACCCAAACCCGCGCGGCAGAAGCGGCACACCTCGGATCAGCAGGCCGCCGGCGTGCAGGCACCGGCGAGGATTTTTGGCAATATCGACGCTATGCCCATGAAGACGACGCCGCCCGCGTCGATTGGCGGCGCTCGGCACGCGGCGACGCTCTGTTCGTCCGCGAGACCGAGCTTGAAACTGCCCGGAACCTTTTCTTTTGGGCTGATCCAAACCCGGGCTTCGATTGGACGGGGGATCCGGCACGCCCAACAAAAGCCGATCGCGCGCGGGTCATCATGATGGCCATCGGCAATTTGCTCTCCCGGGAGGGGGAAAGGGTCGGCGTCGTCGGGTCCGGTCGCTCATCGGGCTTCGGCAAGCGCGCGGTGGACCGTCTTTATCGGCAGTTGTCGCAGCCCTGCAGCGAAAACCTTCCGCCACCGAGGCCGACTGGTGCCGTCATCGTCGCAAGCGATTTTTATGATCCGCCGGAGGCCTGGCAAACCCGTCTTGCAAATTTGGCCTCCACGTGCCGGGAAGGTGTCCTCTTTGCCGTTTCGGATCCGGTCGAACATGAGTTTCCGTTCCAGGGCCGTGTCCGGCTGTCGCGCCCGGGCAGCGATCAACAGCGTATTCTAGGCCGCGCTGAAACCTTGCGGAGCACCTATGCCGAAAAACTGGCAAACAACCGCGCCAATATGGAGGCCCTCGCCAAACGCCTCGGTTGGCGCTTCCTAACACATCATACAGGGGAGGCTGCGCTACAGGGGGCCGGCCATCTCCACCAGGCCATTCGAGAGCTTGGAGCGCGGGCATGATATTCGGTCCCTTTCTCTTCGGTGCCCCCTTCGCCCTATTCGCGCTTCTCGCTTTGCCGGTGATCTGGTGGGTCTTGCGGGCAACCCCGCCCATGCCGCAGGACGCCGAGTTGCCGAGCCTTCGCCTGCTCGATGGGGTCGATCCCCGCGAAGAAACGCCGGCGCGAACACCCTGGTGGGTTTTGGCCATTCGTATTGCAGCGGCAGCGCTTGCAATCATTGGCCTGTCCCAACCGATCTTCGCACCGGGAGCCGATACCCGCGATGCGGACTCAGGGCCACTCCTCATCGTGATCGATGATGGCTGGACCTCGGCCGCCCGGTGGAGCGAATTGATCAATGCGGCCAATGCAAGCCTCGATACGGCAGGCCGAGACACAGCCGTCCACCTCCTGACAACTGCGCCCACCGACCGCCCCATTGATCCAGCCATTCGCCGGGACCGGCAGGAAATGGCCCAGCGCCTCGCCTCCCTTGAACCCCGCGCCTGGACCATTGATCGCGCCGATGCGCTTGCCCGCCTTGTCGCATCCGGCCTGTCACCCGGGCGCATCCTCTGGGCAAGCGACGGCCTTGATCCCGAAACGGGCCGGGCATTCTCCGATGGCCTTCTTGAACTGGCACCGTTGACAATCTATGCCGCCCCGCCCCGCGGTGCCCTCGCCATCACCGATTTTACCGCCGATGCGAAAGGAGCGCTGGCAACCCTGGTGCGATCTAGCCCGATCGGAAACACAAGTATTTTTGTCTCGGCCCTATCCCAGGACGGTACAGCGATTGCGACGGCGGAGGCCGAATTTCAGGATGGCAGCGTAACAACCGGTGCACGCTTCGATCTCCCACCAACGGCATTGTCCCGCGCCGATCGGTTTCAGGTCACAGGCGGGCAAGGTGCCGGTACTGTGTGGCTGTGGGATTCAGCCGCCCGCCGCCAACGGGTCAGCCTCGTCTCCGATGGTGAGGTGGCACAGCCCCTTCTATCTGACCTGCACTATGTCCGACGGGCGCTTCAACCGTTTGCGGTGCTGGATGAAGGGTCCCTATCCGATATTCTCGCCGCAGAACCCGATGCCATTGTATTGACCGATATCGGCCAGATCCCTCCCCTCGCCGCCGACGCGTTGACCCGGTGGGTCGAAGCCGGTGGAGCCCTGATCCGATTTGCCGGCCCCCGCCTGGCAGCCCAGGGCGATGCGTTGACCCCAACACCCCTCAGGCGATCCTCGCGCGCCCTTGGCGGAGCCCTCGCCTGGGACGAACCCCAGGCCCTGGCGATGTTTGCTCCAAACTCCCCCTTTTCCGGGCTCGATACGCCAAGCGATGTGAAAATCCGCCAGCAAGTCCTCGCCCGGCCGGCACCGGATCTTGATGCAAAGACCTGGGCGCGCCTCGAAGACGGATCCCCGCTCGTCACCGCCGCAAATCTCGGAGCGGGCACACTTGTACTCTTCCATGTAACAGCGGGACCGGACTGGTCGGACCTGCCCTATTCCGGGACCTTCGTGGAAATGCTACGCCGCGCGATCGCCGCCGGCCAAGGCCAGGCGGTTGCCGATGCAGAAGGGCTGTACAGCCCGCAATTGGTTCTAAACGGGCTCGGGCGCCTTGAAGCCCCATCCGACATTGCCGCGCCGCTCTTGGCCGCGGGTTTCGCAGATATTGCCCCTTCCGAAATTCATCCGCCCGGACTTTACCAAGGCCCGGCAGGCACACGTGCTATCAATGTCGCAGCAGGTTATATTCCTGCGGCCATTACAGCATGGCCCGCTACCGCCACCCTGCTTGGCGACGCCGAAGCGCGCAGCCTGCCCCTTGCCGGTATTCTTCTGGCGCTGGCCCTTATTCTCATCGCGCTCGACTTGTTCGTTGCCCTCGCCACGGCCGGGCGTTTGTCTCGCTTGTCCAACAGGCAGGCTGTGGCTGGCATCGTATTGGCCATCGGTGTTGGGACAATGTTTCCCTTTCCGGCCGACGCACAAACCAGCGATGGCGACGACAGCCCTGCCCTGACCCTTCGCTTCGGATATGTCGAGACCGGGGTTGGCGACGTTGACGAGCGCGTGCGCGAGGGCCTCTCAGGCTTGTCCGAGATTCTTGCCCAGCGCACCTCGGTTACACCGGCAGAACCGGATGGGCTCAATCTCGAAACCGCCCCCCTCGAACTCTATCCGTTGATCTATTTCGCGGTACCGGAAAATGCAGATCCCCTCAGCCCGGCTGCTATCTCGCGCCTGAACGCCTATATGCGCACCGGCGGAGCCTTGATCATTGATACAAGACGCGGGGCGGACATTGGCTCAAACAGCGATTTCTCGGGTCTGGAAACCTTGCTTGAGGGCCTTGATGCCCCCGCCCTCGCGCCGGTTCCGGACGACCATGTTTTAACCCGGTCCTATTATTTGCTGGACGCGTTTCCAGGACGCTATTCAGGTCGGCGGCTCTGGATAGAGGCCCCGGCCTCCAACCGGGCCGAGCGCCGCGGCGATGGTGTGTCCCGTTTGTTCGTTGGCGATGCGGATTGGGTTTCAGCCTGGGCACAAGATGAGCGCGGCCGGGCCCGCTATGGCGTCGATGGCGGCAAATTCCAGCGGGAAATGGCCCTACGGTTCGGCATCAATCTCACCATGTACGTGCTTACGGGCAATTACAAAGAGGACCAGGTTCACCTTCCAGCCCTCCTGGAACGCCTAGGAGAGGATCAGCCCCCCCAGGAGCCGCCGCGCCTCTTGGAAGAGATCCAGCCATGATCGATGTCACGCGCCTTGGCTTTGATCCCCTCATCGGCTGGCCTTGGTTGGTGGGCCTGGCCATTTTGGCGACTGCGGCATGGGCGGCTTATCTTATCTTCCGCGGCCGCGCCTGGCTCACCCGCGGGCTTGTTCTCACCCTCCTTGCCGCTGCCCTGTCGAACCCGGCCATTGTTCGAGAGGAGCGCGATCCACTGCCCTCCGTTGCAGCCATTGTCCTCGACCGGTCAGAAAGCATGGGATTTGGCGAGCGCGCGATTGCATCGGAAGCGGCTTTTTCGAACCTTCGGGCCTTGCTAGGAGCCGACGAGGCGCTGGAGGTGCGCACCTTTCAATCCGACCCGACCGCAAATGGCACAGACCTGTTTGCCGGGTTAGAGGGCGTCATGGCCGATGTCCCGCGCGACCGAATTGCGGGGGCGATCCTCATCACGGATGGGCAGGTCCATGACGTTCCAGCACCTCCATCGAGCGCGGGCGATCTTGGCCCCATCCATGCGCTGGTTGTGGGGGATGCGACACGGGGCGACCGGCGGGTGGAGATCGTTGCCGGCCCGACATTCGGGATCGTTGGTGAAACTGCCGAGTTTGTCCTCCGTGTGGATGATCCGGCCGGCGGCCGTGTCCAATTGGATATTTCACTCAATGGGCAGCCCTTGCGCGGTTTGGATGTCGAGGTCGGCGTCGACACACCGCTTGATATCGAGATCGAACGCCGCGGCGACAATGTCCTCGTGGTTGAGGCACCGCCCGGCCCGGAAGAACTAACCCTGGCCAACAACCGCACAGCCGCCACGCTCTCCGGCGTGCGGGACCGCCTGCGCGTCTTGTTGATCACGGGAAAACCCCATGCGGCGGGCCGGGTCTGGCGCGACCTTCTGAAATCGGACCCCCAGGTCGATCTTGTCCATTTCACCATTCTTCGCCCCCCCTACTCCAACGACTTCACGCCAATCGAAGAACTGGCCCTCATTCCCTTTCCAACCGGGGAATTGTTCGAAGACAAGCTCGCCGATTTCGATCTCATCATTTTCGATCAGTATGAGCGGCGCGGCGTCGTCACGTGGGCATATCTCGACAATATGGCGCGCTATGTCGATGAGGGCGGCGCGCTTCTTATCGCAGCTGGCGAACCCTTCGCCGGGCCCGCAAGCCTTGCCCGCACGCCCCTTGCCGCCGTCCTGCCGGCAACGCCGACGGGTGAAATCATGACCGGCCGCTTTGTTCCCGATGTCACGGACGAAGGTGTGCGCCACGCCGTGACAGCCCCATTATCAGGGCGCGGCTGGGGCGGCTGGCTAAGGTATATCGAGGCAGAGTCCCGCGCCGGCGACGTTCTCATGTCCACGCCAGACGGCGCGCCGCTTCTTGTCGTCGACCGGGTCGGCAAAGGCCGCGTCGGCCAACTCCTGTCCGATCAGATCTGGCTCTGGGCCCGGGGCCATGAAGGCGGCGGACCGTTTTCAGAACTGATCCGCAGGCTTGTCCATTGGATGATGAAAGAGCCGGAATTGGAAGAACGCCAGCTCGCCCTCATCACGAATGGAGACACCGCCCGCGCCACCTTGCGCACCCTGTCGGACACACCTCCCCCCCTCGTTATAGAAACACCGGAGGGAACCCGCATAACCCCAGACTGGCGCGAGATTGGCCCCGGCCAATATTCAGCCGATCTTCCCATCGATGGACTTGGACTCTACCGGGCCCGCGCCGGCGGACTGGAAGCCGTGGCCCTTAACGGCCCGGCGAACCCCAAGGAATATGTCGACTTGCGCTCCGTCACAGACCGTTTGGAGCCTGTTGCCTCAGCAACGGGCGGGGGCGTGTTCCGCCTGGACCGAACCGGCTTAAACCTGCCCGATGTCCGCCGCGTGGGCCGGCGCAGTGCAGCAGCGGGCAATAACTGGATCGGGCTACGCGAGCGGGAGGCCTTCGCGGTGCGCGACAGTCGCTCAACACCGGTGCTGCCCGGCATCCTTGCGGCGCTCCTTGCGATTGGTCTGATGTTGCTGGCTTGGCGGCGCGAGGGCCGGTAGGCTCAGCTAGCTTACGCGTAACCCGCCGATTGTATCGACCAGGTCGCCAATGGTCCGCATTTCACCGACGGTCTCCATAGGGAAAATGACATCATAAACATCCTCGACTTCCATGATCAGGTCGAACACGGCAACCGAATCAACCTCGATATCCGCTACGATTCCCGTCGCACGGGTCAATGCGATGCCCTTGCGGTTATAGGGTTCCAGCAAATCACAAACCCGCTGGAAAATCGGATCGTCTTGCGAACCGGTAACCACACCGCCGGGCTCCATCACGTCGATATGCTTCATGGACTACTCCCTCAAACACGCCTTGCACCGCGCGGTGTTTACACCTTTCGATAAAATTGTAAATCCCGGAGTACAGTTCGTGTTGCACCCGTCCGCTTAGGCCCTCTCCAAGCGATTAACGCGTCCGCTTTACCGGAACGTCAAATCCGCAAATATCTAATATGGCGGGCGGGCGGCGATAAAAGAACGGTTCGGCGCGGATGCGTTTCGCGCGCTTGGCCTCTTCAAAAGCTTGCCGGTTTGTCTTCATGACATAATATTCGGGGCGAAGGTCATCCGGCAAATCCGCAGCGAGCGTCGCCGACAAAATCTCGTCCCCCGTACGCGGCGGTTGGATCACACCGCTCTCCACGGCCCTATCGCCGCGTTCAAGGGCCTGGATATGTTCCATTCCATCAATCACCCGGCCAAAAATCGTCAGGTTCCGGTCGAGATAACGCTGCGCGTCCAAAACAATATAAAATTCAGTTCCGCCCGTATTTGGATCCTCATCCCGGGCCATGGCCATAGCACCGGGGCAATGCAGCAACCATTCTCGCCCGAGTGACCGATCCCGCCCCATGGAAAAGCCCCGCACCGTATGACCAACCTCGTCGGTGAAAAGGTCTTCATTGCCAAGGGGGATCAGAGTTTCGAAACTCCGTGCCCGGTCGTTTTCATTTTGAAGGGGCGGCCAGTCGGACATGCGGTCATCGTGCTGAACGCCGGCCTGGGCAACGAACCCATCGATCACGCGGTAGAAATATTCCCCATTATAAAACCCAGCGCGCACAAGGTCGCGCATGCGCGCCGCATGATTGGGGGCAAAGCTGAGGTCAAGCTCTATTGCCGTTACACCATGCCGCGTCTTGATCAGCAGCAAGTCTTCCGGGTCAACCAAACGCCAATCGGTGGATGCAGGCGCAGGCAAAGGCTCCGCCAAAAGGTCCGACGCTGAAAGGCTGCGCTCTTGTACTTGGGGGATGCCCGGCGCATTTGGCCATCCAGCACAACCCGACACGGCCATGAGCGCCGCCACACCTGCCCCAATTCGCGCTGGATATCCCATGTTGGCTCCCCCAATAGGCGTTTGTCTCCCAGCAACCCTATCGAGAACCGGCCTCGCCTGCTAGAAGCCCCGCCATGTTTAAGATCGAGGCAACGGGCCCACGCGAGGCCATCCAAGCCGCCTGGGACATTCTCGCCTGGACGGACCCCTCCCCAGCCGAGGCCGTGGACGCCAGAGAGCGCGGCCGTGCCGCCTGGTGCCTCGACGCCTATGCCGAAACCGAAGAAGCCGCAAAAGCCTGCCTGGCGCTAATTGCAGAAGCTGCACCCGCCTTAAACGCCCACTATGACGCCCTGGAAGACCGAGATTGGGTGACCCTGTCATTGGAAGGCCTGCCCCCGGTCGAAGCGGGCCCCTTTATTGTCGCCGGCAGCCACGCCCTGGCAGAGAGTGCCCCCGGCAAGATCGATGTGCTTATTGAAGCCGGCCCAGCCTTCGGCACCGGTCACCATGGAACAACCCTTGGCTGCTTATTGGCCCTTCAAACGCTGCGTCGACGAAGCCCAATTGGCAAAGTCCTCGACCTTGGAACCGGGTCAGGCGTCCTCGCCATCGCTGCACTCAAAATCGGCGCAAGCCGCGCCATCGGGACAGACATTGATCGCGACAGCGTCCGCGTCGCAGCCGAGAATGCCGCGAAAAACAAAACGGCGGCGCGCTTTAAGGCCCTGCAAGCGATGGGAACACGCCACCGGATCGTCCTGGCAGATGCACCCTTCCAGACCGTTTTCGCAAACATTCTCGCCCGCCCGCTCGTTCGTCTTGCTCCAGACATCGCTCGGGTCACGGCGCGTGGCGGCGCGATTGTTCTCTCCGGCCTGCTGCGCCATCAAGAATCCCAGGTCCGCCGAGCTTTCGCCGGCCGCGGCCTTAGCCTCCAGAAGCGTTACCACCGCGATGGGTGGTCAACGCTTCTGTTCACCAAACCCCTTTAGTAAGAGGCGCGGCGAGCCCACCGCGCAGCGCGGCGGGATAGGATGTGCGGCCGGTTCGTTACAGCTTGAACAGGTGCAACGCCATGGCCGATTTCATTAACGAAGGGCGCGCGCTGCGGCGCATCGCGCACGACCACTTCGGTCACAAGATTGCGGGTCGCTTTCATTTGACCACTCCTTCATGTTGCAGCGCACAATTGCGCTTATGCCCTGCAAATGGGGTCGAGGGCCGAAAGGAGAACACCCAAAGCCGATCCGCACCCATGCATAATTGCATGGCCCTTTAGAGGCTTTCTTAACCTCTATCTTCGCGTTAGCTTCCAGCAATGAAACAGACTTTTGATGTTCGCGGCGGGCCTGAGATCGGCCGCGCCAACCTGCCCAGCCTGCGCAAGCAATTAAGCGCCATGGGCCTCGACATGTTTTATCTGCCCCATGAAGATGAATACCAGAATGAGTACCTGCCAGATGCGAATGAGCGCCTGGCCTGGGCAACCGGGTTCACCGGATCGGCGGGATGCGCGCTGATCGGCCAGGAAAATGCCCTCGTCTTCGTCGATGGGCGATACACCCTCCAGGCCGCCGATCAACTGGACAAGGCCCTATTTGACATCGAGGGCCTGCCGGAGCCCGGGCCCTTTGACTGGCTCGCCGACCAGGATCTCAACGGCCAGACAATCGGATACGATCCGAAACTGATGAGCCCAAATGACGTTGCCGCTCTCAAAACCGCTACGGAAAAAGCCGGCGGCACCCTGCTTGCAACACCAACCAATCCGGTCGATGCAGCCTGGGACGACCGGCCAGGCGAGCCAACCGCGGAGGTCGTGCCCCATCCCCTCACCTTCGCCGGTGAGGCCTCGACCGACAAACGCGCGCGCCTCGGCGCAGCGCTTGGTCGCAACAAGGCCGACGCCGCCATCATCACCGCACCGGCATCGCTCGCCTGGCTTTTCAATGTCCGCGGCGGAGATGTGATGTGCACGCCCCTGCCCCTCGGCCGCGCAATCCTTCACAGCGATGGCAGCGCCGATCTCTTCCTGGCCACTGAAAAAGTAACCGATCGCCTCAGGGACCACCTTGGCAATAAGGTGACCCTCCGCCCGATTGAGGAGTTGGAAGAGGGGCTCGCCGCTCTCAAAGGCAAATCCGTCAGCCTCGATCCCGATACCGCATCGGCCTGGTTTTTCGATACGTTGGGGAGCGCCGGGGCAAAACCCATCCGCCTTCAAGACCCTTGTGCCCTTCCAAAGGCCTGCAAAAACGCAGCGGAACTCGCCGGCACCCGCGCCGCCCATATCCGCGACGGCGCAGCCCTCACCCGGTTTCTCCACTGGCTGGAAACAGAGGCGCAATCAGGCGAGGTCACCGAAATTGAAGCCGTCACCAAATTGGAGGGTTTCAGAGATGCAACGGGCGCGCTGAATGACCTCTCATTCGAAACCATATCCGGGGCCGGTCCAAATGGCGCAATCGTCCATTATCGGGTGTCCACGGCCACCAACCGCCCGCTGGAGCGCGGGTCTCTCTTCCTCGTCGATAGCGGCGGCCAATATGTCGACGGAACGACGGATGTGACACGAACCGTCGCCATCGGTTCCGCAAGCGCAGAAATGCAAGATCGATATACGCGGGTCCTCAAGGGCCACATTGCCCTTGCGACCGTCAGATTTCCGCCCGGGACAACCGGAACCCATCTCGATACATTGGCGCGCCACGCCCTATGGCAGGTCGGGCTCGATTATGGCCACGGCACGGGCCACGGCGTTGGGGTTTACCTCGGCGTCCATGAAGGGCCCCAACGCATCGCAAAACCCTGG
>JBCBAO010000004.1:0-28432 GCA_038532405.1 Pseudomonadota bacterium
GCGGATCCACGCCGCAGGGAGCCCTGGGAAATCGCGAGAGTTAAGGAGTCCATCACCCGGATGAAAGGTATGATGCCGGAGGTCTGGCCGTTTTGACCGACCTTCTCGCCAATGGAGCGAACATTCCCCCAATAGGTGCCAATGCCCCCACCATTTGAAGCGAGCCAGACATTCTCTGTCCAGGTTTCAACAATATCATCAAGCGAATCGCCAACTTGGTTCAGAAAGCAGGAAATCGGCAGGCCACGCTCGGCCCCGCCATTTGAGAGCACCGGCGTTGCTGGCATGAACCAGAGTTGGGACATGTAATCATAAAGGCGCTGGCCATGCTCGACATCGTCGGCATAGGCAGCGGACACGCGGGCAAACATGCCCTGGAATGTCTCGTCTTTCAGCAAGTAGCGATCCTGCAAAGTCTGCTTGCCAAACTCGGTCAGAAGCGCATCGCGGGACACATCAATTTCGATGTCCGACGGCCGGACAGCCCGGCGCGCCACAAGGTCGAGCGCAACCGGCTTCGGCTTGCCCCGACGCACCGTAGTGGATCCTTGTTCAACAATAGCTTCTTTTGCAGACATCAGCAGCCCTCAACCTTTGCATAAACATATGGGGATTGGGCCCCAGCACCGCCATATACAGCGCATCATTCCAATCCTGACACAAGATATAGTGGTCGAATGGTTAAGCAACCGTCAATGGGTCAAATGCGTCAGGCCGCCTTTTTTCGGTGGATATCGTCTTGCCGAAACGTTAACGGGCCCCCGTATCGACCGGGAATCGCCCGTGGCGATTGAGGTTTTGAGGCGTCAAAAAATGTCACAAAAGGTGATCACTTTTCAGCCGTCGGAAATGCGCGGGCGACTTCTTGATTCCATTCGTAAAGCGAACGCCAATTTTCCCGGCTGTTCGGCATCAGGCCAAGCCGAACAATGACGAGATCCTTGGACGGGACGACCCATATGGTCTGCCCTTCATTGCCCCCCGCATGGAAGGCATCATAGGGCCCTGTGATTGCCGCCTGGCTGTGGGACCGTTCAACGCCTTCGGGCGGTGTAATCCACCAGCCTGCCCCATATACATTGGCATTGGCCGCCGGCGTTTCGCTACGGGCAAAGGACACCCAACCTTCGGGGAGAAGGCGTTCACCATTCCAGATACCGTCCTGCAAATAGAGATAACCGAACCGCGCAAAGTCCTGCGCCGACGCATAGACAAGGGATCCGCCAAGGAACGTGCCCGCCGAATCAAACTCGGGCTGGGCCTCCATACCGAGGGGCGCGAAGAGAACATCATCAATCCAAAGCGCCATGTCCGTATCTGATTCGGGGGCGCAGGGTGTGACCGGCGAAACCGAGGCCGCGTTGCGTAAATTGGCCGAGGCCGAGCAGGCCCCGAGGCCAAGCTCGGTCTGCAGGCCTCGGGCAATCGTGTGGAACCCTGCCGTTGAATAGTTCCAAACCGTGCCCGGCGTGTGGGCCGCTTCCAACCCGGAGACATAGTCGATCACATCAAGCCGTCCCCGGCCATAGATCATCTGGACCACATCATTCTTGGTGAGGTCTTCCTCGCCTATTTCGTTATAAGCAAGGCCATCGGTCATAGTCAGCCAGTGGCGCCAGGTGATGGCTGCCCTTGGATCATCGGCTGGCCATGGCGATGGCATAGGGGCGTCAATATCCTCCACCAAGCCAAGCGCGATCGCCCGGCCGACAAGTGCATGGGTGATGGACTTCGCCATGGACCACGACACCTGCTTTGTCGCCGGGCCGAACCCGTCTCTATAGGCTTCAGCGACGAGGTGGCCCTTATGGATAACCACAATGGACCGCGTCTCTCCCATCTGGTCGTTGAGTTCGCTTGCCATGGCGCGGGCGATGAGTGCGTCGACCGTTTCTTCGGTCTCAGGGTCCATTTCTGCAACGGGCCAGCTCGCTTCCGGCCACACTGTCACCGGCGCGGCAACTTGTTCGACACCTGGAAGCTCAATCCCAGGCAACCCGAATCCCGGCAACGAAACCTCCTGGGCAACCGCCGTGAGGCCTAGAAAGCCTGCTGTTCCCGCGATCAAAGCCTTGCGAAGCATGGTGTCTCCAACCTAGTGTCTGCTCTCAAATCAGGACCCTAGGACAGTGCCATGACATTCGCCAAAGTCTTTTTGATCCTTGCGATCACACTCGCAGTCATCGGTGGTGGGCTGTGGCAGTTCTTTCTGAAGGACCAGGTCGCTTTTGCCGATGTGGCCACGGCCTATGTTGCCAAGCAGGCCTGCTCTTGCCGCTATATCGGCGAGCGGTCCTTGGACAGCTGCCTCACCGATTTCACGCAGGACGTCTCGCAACTGGATGTCACCGAGACCCAAACAGACACGCGCAGAACCATCACCGCCTCCGCCCTCGGTCTGGTAACCGCGAGCGCATCTTACCATGACGGCCTCGGCTGCGTTATTGATTCGCGCTAGAGGGACAAAAGCTCCGGATCACCGCCCTGGGCAGTAATATTGACCGTGACGACGCGTTCGACAGCAAATCGCTGGAGATAATGGGGCCCGCCAGCCTTCGGTCCGGTGCCGGACAGGCCCTCCCCCCCAAAAGGCTGTACGCCGACGACGGCACCGATCATGGTGCGGTTTACATAGGTGTTGCCAGCGGGCACGGCGCGGCGAACGGCCTCGGCAAAGCTTGCAAGGCGCGAATGCACGCCGAGGGTTAGCCCATATCCCTTTGCGGCAAGGGCCTTGCCGACCGTCTCGATGTCATCGGGGTCGTAGCGCAGGATGTGCAGGATTGGGCCAAAGCTTTCGGTGTAAATCTGGTCAAGGCTCTTCAGCTCGACTAGGGCGGGCCCGAAGCCGTGGCCCATCTCGCCAATGGCACCCGCCGACACTTGCTTTAAAACGGTTGCGTCCGCGTCCATCCGGGAGAGGTGATCCTGAAGGGCAGCCTTCGCGTCGGGATCGATCACCGGGCCGACATCCGTCTCCGGGCGACCGGGGTCCCCAATCGCAAGTTCGTCCATGGCCCCTTTCAGACCGTCAATCAGATGATCAGCCGTATCATGGGGCAGGAAAGCCAGGCGAAGGGCCGAACACCGCTGACCGGCCGACCCGAAGGCGGAGACGATCATATCGTCGATCACCTGTTCGCGCAGGGCCGTTGTGTCGACAAACATGGCGTTCAGGCCGCCCGTTTCCGCAATCAAAGGCACGATTGCCCCGTCGCGCTGGGCAAGGGCACGGTTAATGGCGCGGGCGGTTGAGGTGCCGCCAGTAAAACAGACGCCGTCAATATCGGTGCGTTCGGTCAATGCCGCGCCGATAGTTTCGCCAGGCCCAGGCAGCAAGTGTAGCACCTCGCCCGGCACCCCGGCGGCATGGAAGTGGCGGACCGCCTCAAAAGCAATCAAAGGGCTTTGCTCGGCGGGCTTGGCGAGCACGGCATTGCCGGCGGCAAGCGCGGCGGCGACCTGGCCGGTGAAGATCGCCAGGGGAAAGTTCCACGGGCTGATGCAAACAAAGGTGCCCCGCCCATGGAGGCTAAGATGATTGGTCTCTCCTGCGGGCCCCGGCAGGCGCTCCGGCGCCGCGAAGGTGCGTTCTGCCTCACAGGCATAATAACGGCAGAAATCGACGGCCTCGCGCACTTCGGCAATTCCATCGCCGAGGGTCTTGCCGGTCTCGCGGGCCATCAAGGCGATCAGCCGGTGGGCGTTGGCCTCCAGGGCGTCGCCCATGTGCCGCAGGATCTTAGCCCGTGCAGGGCCGCCTTTCGCATCCCAACGGGGCTGAGCCGCCCGCGCCGCCGATGCGGCGTCTTCAATGTCTTGTTCGTCGGCATTGCGAACATGGCCAAGCACACTGGCCGTCTCAAACGGGACACAGACCGGCTTCCCCCGGCCAATGCGCGCCCTGCCACTGACAATCGGGCCGATCGGGATCGCCGGCGCGGCACGGAGAGCACCAATAGCGGCGGTCAGGTCTGCGCGAACCTGGGCCTGGGAAAGATCTAGCCCGGCGGAATTGCGCCGCTCCGGACCATACAGGCGGGGCGGGGTCGGGATGCCGGGATGGCGGCGGGGTCCCATTTCGACCTTGGCGATTGGGTCCTCGACCACGTCCTCGACGGGCACGTCGGGATCGAGGAAGGAGTGGACAAAGCTCGTATTGGCTCCGTTTTCCAGGAGGCGGCGGACAAGGTAGGGCAGCAGATCCTTGTGGGCTCCGACGGGCGCATAGATGCGCACGCGCGACCCGGCCTCTGCCGCCTCATAGAGGGCTTCGCCCATGCCATGGAGCCGTTGGAACTCGAACGCCGTAACCTCTCGCTCCGCCGCCATATGCGCAATGGCGGCAACCGAGTGGGCGTTGTGGGTTGCGAACTGGGGATAGATTGCCGGGCTCGCGTCCAGCATCGCTTGGGCGCAAACGAGGTAATTGAGGTCTGTGCCCTGCTTGGTGGTGAAGACGGGGAAGTTCGGGTCCCCTTCTTCCTGGGCGCGCTTGATTTCGCTGTCCCAGTAGGCCCCCTTTACCAAGCGGACCATGAAGCGCTGATCAATCTCTTCAGCGAGGGCCACCAACCGCGCAATGACGTGCCGCGCGCGTTTCTGATAGGCTTGTACGGCAAGGCCAAGGCCCCGCCAGTCGGCAAGGGACGGCTCACGGGCCAGACGCTCGAAGATTTTCAGTGAGAGGACGAGCCTATCGGCCTCCTCGGCATCGAGGCAAAGATTGATGTCCGCCTTGGCGGCCGCCTCACACAGGGTGAGGAGCCGGGGGTACATTTCCTCCATAATGCGCGCCTGATTGACCGCTTCATAGCGGGGATGGAGCGCGGAGAGCTTGACCGATACTCCGCTCACAGCCTCCGGCGGCACTCCGGCGGTGCGGGTTTCGGCCACGGCTGCAATCGCGCCCTTATAGGCTTCAAGATACCGGGCGGCATCCTCTGCCGTTCGGGCCCCCTCTCCCAGCATATCGAAGCTGAAATGTGCCGCTTCCCCGGCCCGTACCATGCGATCGCCCCGCCGCAAGGCCGCCTCCACGGACCGCCCGAGGACAAATTGTTCGCCCATGATCCGCATGGCCTGCATCATGGCCGCCCGAATAACAGGCTCGCCCGAAGACCGGACAAGGCCCTGGACCGCAGCACCGGCCCCTTGGCCGGGGGCCATCCCGCTCCCGATTACGCGGCCTGTCAGCATAAGGCCCCAGGTCGACGCATTGACGAGCCAACTGTCCGATTGCCCCTTATGGGCGCCCCAGTCGCCAGACCGGATCTTTTCGGCGATCAAATCGTCACGTGTTTCGGCATCGGGAACCCGTAACAAGGCTTCTGCCAGACACATCAGGGCCAAGCCTTCAGAGTTCGACAAGCCGAACTCTTCCAGGAAACTCTCCATTACGCCCTTGCGACGCCCCCGGGCCCGGGCACGTTTTACAAGATCCCTCGCCCGGCGGACGGTTGCCGAGCGGGCCCCTTCGTCAAGAACCCGTTCATTCAAGAGGTCCTGGACGCAGGCTTCTTCATCGGCAAATTTATGATTATCCAGAACATCCCAGTCTGGAAATTGCAGGTCGGAAAGTGATCCATCCATGCCGAGGGCCCTCTGCGCAAAATCCTGCCCTTTGTCGCCTGTCCACAGGTGTGGTCAAGTCCGGATCGTGTTTAGTGCTTTACCTTGCCAGCGGAGACGGGGCACATTGCCATCGCACTTGGCCAAAGGAGCCCGCGGACAGCCATGCGAATTATGTTGATCACGGATGCCTGGGAACCCCAGGTGAATGGTGTTGTTCGGACCATGCGGCGAGTGATCGCCGAGTGCGAGGCCATGGGGCATGAATGGGAGGTGGTGTCTCCCGCCGATGGTTTCCGCACCATTCCCCTGCCGACCTATTCCGAAATCCGCCTGGCGCTGGGGGCGAAGAAGAACATTGAAAAGCGGTTTGATACATTCGAGCCGGATGCGATCCATATTGCCACGGAGGGGACCCTCGGCATGGCTGGCCGCGCCATGTGCCTGAAGCATAAACACCCCTTTTCGACCTCCTATCATACGCGCTTTCCTGAATATGTATCGGCGCGGTTCCCGATCCCTTTGAGCTGGGGCTATGGCTTCGTACGCTGGTTCCACCGCTATTCCGGCAAGGTGATGGTGGCAACGCCCTCCATGCGGGAGGAATTGGAAGCGCGCAGATTTAACAATGTCGTCTCCTGGACACGCGGTGTCGATACGGATCTGTTCCATCCCTCGCGCCGGGTGGAAGCCGGCGGCGATGGCGATCCTTTTGCTGGTCTGCCAAGGCCCGTTTTCCTGAATGTCGGCCGAGTGGCCGTCGAAAAAAATATCGAGGCCTTCCTGGAAGCCGACCTGCCCGGATCGAAAGTCATTGTCGGCGAAGGCCCCCAATTGGAGGAGCTGAAGGCAAAATACCCAAAAGATCACTTTGTGGGCGCGAAATTCGGCGAGGATCTTGCGGCATATTTTGCAAGTGCAGATGTGTTTGTTTTTCCGAGCCTGACCGACACATTCGGCCTCGTTATCTTGGAAGCCATGGCCACGGGAACACCGGTTGCCGCCTATGATGCCCCTGGCCCCAAGGATATCATTCCAGGCTCGGAGGCCGGGGTGATTGCCGATGACATTGCAGCAGCGAGCCTCGCCTGCCTGGACCTGGAGCGCACCAAAACACGCAGCTATGCAGAAGGGTATTCCTGGAAAGCCTGCGCCGAAGCATTTGTTGAGAATCTTGCGCCCCTGCCCGTGCCAGAGCGCCGGCGGTTCTGGAAACGGTTAAGGCGTTTGCGGCGGCGAAACCGATCCGAGATCTGACCCCATGGGCGGCGCTTCCCACCCGAAAACATCCTCCACCCTTACCCCGAAAACCCGGGCGATCCGAAACGCGCTTTCCAGGGAGGGCGAATAACGCCCTTGCTCAATGGCAATAATGGTCTGGCGGGTCACACCGATCATTTTCGCAAGGGCTGCCTGGGAGAGGTTACCATGCTGCTCACGCAGATCCTTCACACGATTGGTAATCGGGGGGCGTTTCGCCATTGCTTAGATGCCACGCCTATAAAGGACAATCTGGAAAACATATTCTGCGATCTGACCCAGCATCAGCCCGGCAATAACGACGTGGAACATGTGGTTGCCATCCTCATTGGTCCAATAGTGTAAGACCCCTGCAATGGCCCCGGCGGCAACAACATAGCCGGACCAGTTGCCAGCCTTATCGATAATCTGGCGCTCGCGCTCATCGGCGGGAGCATCTGCGTCCTCAGGCGACCCGGCGCTGAGTGTCCCCATACCGACAATCGCGCCGATGATAACAATAACGAGGTAGACGACTGCGAGTTTGATCGATGGCGGCGGCGCTGCGCCGAGGATCAATGCTGCGCCGATGACCTCCCATGCGTAAAACGCGCCCGCTGTGAAAAGCAAAACCGACATAATCCAAGCCGTTTTTTCCCGGAAAGACATCACAACCTCCATGTCAAAAATATCTTACATTACGCAAATAGGGTGCCGACCGGGTAATGTCAAATATTTTCGACACAAAAAAGCCCGGCAAATTTGCCGGGCTTTTATAGGCCTTGTTTGGGATGGAGTGCCTAGGCAGCAGGATCAAGTGTGTCGGTCACCGCATCGGAGACGGCTTCAACGACGTCACCGACAGATCCACCCTGGCTAGCCCGAATGGCGCTGCAAACGGGCGCAATCAAGGCAACGAGTGCCGCGCCAATGGCGGCCAGGCCATCCGCACCGGATAGGGTTTGAATGACGAGCAGTCCGGCACCAAGCACTGACAGGGCGACTTCGAATAAGGTTGTTAAGCGGGATGTGAATTCGGTCATTTGGCTCTCCTCTGATGACAGGGGGAGATTAGGAACGGATGGGCTCAAGTCGGATAACTATTGACCGGAGCCATCGCCGGCCATTCGTTTGAACGATAAGGCCTCGTCTCGCACAGCAGCGCGGTTTGGCTGTGGGAGGGGGATAAGCCCCCTTTGCGCAAGATACCCCGACGGCCCCCAAGCCTCCTCGGCGGTAAAGGCGTCGAGAAAGTCGACAAGGCCAGGAACGATCGCCGCATTTTGCCGTTTGACATAGACATAGAGGGAGCGCGAAACCGAATATTCGCCACTTGAAATCGTTTCGAATGTCGGCGCGACGCCTGAAATTTCAGCGGCACGCACCCGGTCGGAATTTTGATCCAGAAATGAAAAGCCGAGAACGCCGAGGGCATCATTATTCTTAATCAGCGTTTGAATAATCGCTGCATCGTTCTCGCCGGCGTCAATCCATGCCCCGTCGCTGCGAAGCGTATGGACCCGCGTTTCAAAAGCGGTCGGATCGGAAAGCTTCAAGGCGGCAAGCTGCGGGAACGCCTCTGCTCCCGGTTCGAGGGCAAGGGTCAAAAAAGCATCCCGTGTGCCGGACGTTGGAGGTGGCCCCGACACAAGGATCGGGATCGGGGGCAGGTCGGCTGAGACATCGCTCCACCGGCGATGGGGATTGGCCCGCCAGCCACCTGCCCCGTCCGGGAGGTCCGCGGCGAGGGCTTGGTAGAGGACTTCGTTCGTCAATTGGTAAGTGGGGCCTTGCTTGGAGCTGACCACCGCAATTCCATCGAAGCCAATTGGGATTTCAACGAGATCAACGACGCCCGCGCGGGCGCAAAGTTCAAGCTCCGATGCCGTAATCCGGCGGGACGCATTCGCAATAGATGGTGTTGACGGCCCGGCACCTTCGCAAAACACTTTGAATCCGCCTCCGGTACCCGTCGTCTCGACAATTGGTGTTTGATACCGGGTGGCCGCCCCGAACTGTTCTGCAACCGTTGAGGCAAATGGGGCAACCGTTGAGGAGCCCACGATTTTGATGGCTGGCCCGGTTCCACCAAGGCGCTGCCCCTCCGGAGCCGCGGATGCAAGCTCACGGTCGAGTTCGCGCAACCCTTCGTCCGGCGCGCCGCAACCGGAAAGCATGCCGGCTACAAAAATCATGCAAAGGAGAGCGATCCAACGTACCATGGGATAAAGCGACCTCCTGCCTATTCACCCGCAGCCTTGGTCGCTGGTTCGGGCGAGGTGAGGTCTCTTGAGACGCCAATCTCCTCCAGATGTGAAAACCCAAACCGCTCGAAGACAGCACGCAAGCGGGCATAATCCGCATCCCCACCCGTAACGAATGCCCGCCCGTCGGATGGCGCGGCAAGGGGTCGTGTCGTGGGCAAAACGCGCAGGGTTTGCCGCGCAATTGCCGATCCGGAGTCAATATATGCGAGGGAGCGAGGGGCGCTCTTGCGCAACTGCTCGACAACAAGTGGAAAATGCGTGCAGGCCAAAACGATCACATCCATTGCGCCTTCTGGATCAGCATCGAACAAGGGCTGCTGGGCCGCAGCAAACGCCTCCAGGGGCGGCTTCATGCCGGCCGCAACCTGTTCGGCCAGTTCAACGAGATCAAGACTGCCATGTTTATGGACCGTCGCCTGGGGCGCAAACTGTTCGATGAGGTCGTCGGTATAGCGTCGCCGAATGGTGCCGGGTGTTGCGAGCAGGCCTAAAGTCTTCGTCTGGCTGATTTCAATGGCCGGTTTGATTGCCGGCACCGTGCCGACAACCGGACAGGGCAGCGCCGCCCGCACCTCATCAAGGGCGAGTGTGCTGGCCGTGTTGCAAGCGATGACGAAGACGTCCGGCTGAACATGGTCGAAAAGCGCCTTTGCAACCCGCGGCAGACGATGGCGAAGGGCGGCATCGGATTTGTCGCCATAGGGAAAAAAGCCGGTATCGGCGGCATAGTCGACCTGTAGCGCCGGCGCGGCAGACCGCAGCGCCTCAGCGACGGTCAAACCGCCGACCCCGGAATCAAACACCAAGACATGGCCAGGGGTCAAATGGGGCAATGGCGGAGCTATGGGCGAGATGGATTTGGCCTTTCATCAGATCGAATCGAATGGTGGCCAATATGGCTCAGATGGCTAGGACTGGCTAGAATACTGTTGATTGTGCACCGCACAAAAGTACGCTATAAATGCAGTTCTTCCTTCAATTTCGACCACGCGCTAATCCTCCATGACCTTCGACCCCTTTAGCCCCTATACGACCAGCCTCTCGCTTTGGGCTGACAGCCTGAGAACACTGCAAACCCAATGGGTAAAAACTGTGACCATGACCGCTGACGAAATGCCGGGAATGGTCAGCTGGAAAAGCTATGAAATGCCGGTCCTGTCTTTAAACATGGCATTTGAAGAAGATGTGATGCGCGAAGCTTTCCAGGCATCGGCGGACCTGAACCTCAATGCTTGGTCCCACGCCGCCGATTTCCTGTCCGCTCTCCCCGTATGGGCCCATTGGCCAACGCAAATACCGGGCCGCATGATGACCGATATGTTCGATCGGTTTAAACCTCGGCATACCTTCACCGCGGCGAATGATGAAGACGCGCCCCCGGCCCAACCAAAGGCGGCAGGACCGGTTCTGCTCGACAGTCCGTTGGGTGCCGCAGACGATTTGACCCTCATCAAAGGCATCGGGGCAAAAATATCATCGGCCCTCAACGACCTCGGAATTTATCATTTCGATCAGATGACGTCCTGGTCGAAGAAAGACATCGAATGGATCAATCAGAAGCTCGGCTTTGCTGGCCGGGTTGAGCGCCAGGGCTGGATTGGACAGGCCAAGGCCCTGAAGGCCAAAACCACCGCCTCATAAACCTTACGTCTCCGTTGTGCTCGCCTTGTAGAGGTCCTCTCGGCGATCACGGAAAAACCCCCAGGCCGCTCGCTCGCGGACAATGGCATTGAGATCGAAGGTTTTGGCAGCAAAGCCAACTTCATCCCGATCGAGTTGCGCAACAATCTCCCCATCGCCCCCGCAAATGAAGCTCGATCCGTAAAAGGTCTGACCCGCCTCGACCCCCACGCGATTGGCGGCCGCAACGGGAATAACATTGGAGACTGCGTGGCCCTGCATCGCCCTGCGCCACCGTGCAGCGGTATCGAGGGACGGATCCTGGGGCTCAGATCCAATCGCCGTTGGATAAAGGAGAATGTCCGCCCCATTCAGAGCCATGGCTCGGGCACATTCCGGGAACCATTGGTCCCAACAAATACCAACGCCGATCCGCCCATGGCGCGTTTGCCAAACCTTGAAGCCGGTATTTCCAGGGCGAAAATAAAACTTTTCCTGGTAGCCGGGGCCGTCTGGGATATGGCTTTTGCGATAGGTGCCGAGACGCGCCCCGTCGGCGTCGATCATAATCACGGCATTATAGTATTCAGGTCCGGCTTTTTCGAAGATCGAAACCGGGATAACCACGTCCAGTTCGCGCGCGGTTGAAGCCAGGGCCACCACCGCCGGATGCTCAGCCGCCGCAAACGCCCGGTCAAACGCGGCCTCATCCTGGGTCACACAAAAATAGGGGCCGCAGAACAGCTCAGGCGGCAGGATGATTTGAGCGCCGGCAGCTTTTGCCTGCCGGGCAAGGGTCTGCACCGTCTCTATGTTCCGGGCCATATCCTCAACCGGGGCAAACTGTAGAACGGCGACACCTAGATGAGAGGTCATTGTATCAAATCCTCTTCGATGGGCCTGGCAGGAACCTGCTGCGTGGCGCAGTGGAAGGCCCCGCCGCCGGTCAAGATGTGATTGGCGGGTAAGCCGACCACCCGATGGTTGGGCATATGGCGCTGTAGTTCAATCTCGGCGCGGGGGCCATAGGTGCCCCCAAACACCGGCATGACGACCAAACCATTGGCAAATACGAAATTGAGGTGGCTCGCCGGCAGGACCTGGCGATGGGAATCTTGTACGCGGCCGGGCGAAGGGATCGTTACGATATCCAGCCCGCTTGACCTCAGATCACGCTCGATCTGAAGCAATCGCTCGGCATTGGGATCATCCTCGCCTGAAGGTCTCTGGCAGACCACACGGCGGTGCCCGATAAATCTGGCAATGTTATCAATGTGTCCGTCGGTATGGTCCCCAATCAGTCCATCCTCCAAAAAGATGATGTCTTCTGCCCCAAATATTGCAGACAGGTCACGCCTGGCACGCGTGTCTTCCCAGCCGGGGTTCCTGTTCGCATTAAAAAGGCATGCACGCGTGGTCAGCAGGGTGCCAGCCCCGTCATGCTCGATTGCGCCCCCCTCCAACACAATATCGAAGCGCCGTTCGGGAAGCTCCATCTGGGCCAAAATGGCGCCCGCCGTTTCGGTGTCTCCCGGCATGACGAATTTGCCGCCCCAGCCATTGAAGGCGAAGGTCAGGCCGACCCGACCCGTTTTATGGTCAGCAATGATCGGCCCCGTATCACGTAACCAAATGTCTCCCATCGGGAAGGCATGGATATCGATGCCATCGCCACACATTTTGCGTGCCGACGCCAGCGCGCTGAGATTGCCCGCAACCACGCAAACCTTCACCTGACCAGCCAGCTTGCGGGCGAAGACGGCGATCTCCTCTCGGGCACCAGCAAAGGATGCTCCCCACTCGGCCGCGTCGCTCGGCCAACCGACCCAGACAAGGTCCTGTGGAGCCCATTCCGGCGCTAAATGTATATCCGGCAATGTCATCTTTCGGCCCATGCCATATTACCGGCGGACAGGACATAGAAAAAGGGCGACCAAAAAGGCCGCCCCTTCACTCTACGCACACTGCTGAAGCAGCGTCTGGTATTTAGGTAACAGAAGAGCTTGCACAATCCAAGTCTTCTTTTCGATTTACTTTCATATTTCAGTGAAAACTCTCTACTTTGTAAGGAAACCGATGTCCGAAGGATAGCTATTTATCCGGCTGTAGATATCCTCTTTTCGAATACATATGCGCAGCCTAGGGTCCGGGTTGGATCGGCGGAGAGCCTATATGCCAAATGATATCGCAGCCGACCTAGATGACCGATGGCTGCAAATGGCGCTCGGTCTTGGCCTTGTCGCCCTGTTCGTGCTGCGTGTCTGGGGACTTTACCAAACACCTCTCAACTTGGGGCCAGACGAGGCGCAATATTGGCGTTGGGCGCAGGAGCCCGCCTGGGGGTATTATTCCAAGCCGCCCCTTATCGCTTGGATCATTGGGGGAACTACGTATTTTTTTAGCGATGCGGAGTGGGCCGTGCGCCTCCCCGCGCCCCTGCTTCACGCGGCGACGGCGCTTATTGTTCTGCTGCTTGCCCGGGATATGTTTGGCCTGCGAACCGGCGTGCTTGCCGCAGTTTTTTATGGCCTGATGCCGGGGGTCAGCCTGTCATCGGGGGTTATGACAACCGACGGTGTCCTACTTCCGCTATGGGCACTGAGCCTTTATGCGCTTTGGCGATTGCGCGGGCGACCAACCGATTGGTCAATAGCCTGTCTGCTCGGCATCGCAATCGGACTTGCGGTCCTGGCAAAATACGCCGCTGTTTATTTCCTGCTCGGCATGGCCCTCGCCGCCTGGATAGATCTGGACACACGCCGTGCGCTCGTCTCCACAAGGGGAGCCGTGGCCGTCCTTGTTGCCCTCCTGATCACACTGCCCCACTTCGCCTGGAATGCCGCCAATGACTTCCAAACCCTTGCCCATACGGCCGACAATGCCAATTGGGGCGGCACGCTGTTCAATCCCCAGAACGCAATAAAGTTCGCCGTCGACCAAATGGGCATTGTGGGGCCCATCGGTTTTGTCGCCATGGTGGCAGCCCTCTTTTCTGTTTTAAAACCCAATCCGGCGGCCGCCCCGCACCCCGCGGAGCGGTGGCTAATATGTTTTATTGCACCGGCGCTGATCATCATCTTGGTTCAGGCCGTTACATCTCGTGCCCATGCCAATTGGGCAGCCACGGCCTATGTGGGGGGCGCGATCCTTGTCACGTCCTGGTTGGTTCGCCCAAGGCGCATCGCGATCTGGCAGTGGGGACTAGCCGGAGCGGTTCTGCTCATAGCAGCGTTTTTTATCCCGGATGTCTCCTGGGAGGGTCGCTTGCTGATCGGTATTGGCCTGGCAGGGACTGTGATTGGCATGGGATGGTTTGCGCAATGGAAAAGGTCGGGGCTGCTTTGGGGAAGCTATGCCCTGCACGGCTTTGTTGCGGCGGTATTTATGGCGCTTGCAATCGGTCCGCCCGCCTGGGCGGACGGCCTGGGACTTGCGGGGGCCTTCAAACAAACACGTGGATGGCCAGCAACCACTGACGAGCTGTCCAGCCTTATCCAGGCGACGGACGCCGATATACTCGTCGTCGATGACCGCGAGACCTGGCATAGTTTGGACTATTATAGCCGCGAAGGGTTTCCGGTTGAGATTGTCTCCTGGCGGCGCCAAGCCGTGCCGCACAGTTTTGCAGAACGCGACCCCCTTCAACTGTCAGAGGATGGGGTTGCACTCATCGCCAGCATCCATACCTGGCTGGAACCTCGCATGGAGCAAGACTTTGGAACATTTGTCCGGCACGGAACCCTAAGTGTTCCCCTCGGCGGCGGCAAATGGCGGCGGCTTAACCTGTTTCTGGCCCAATCCTATAAACCAGTGCCAAGGACGCCGGAGTGGGAAGCCCAATTTTTAGAGAGCGATGCAGCCTTCAATCGGGCCAAAAAACTTGGGAACCAAGCGCCATAATATTAGTGAATTGCTTTTCCGGGCTCGTGCGTTTTAAGAGCAGGTCTGCTGAAGGATACCGCTTACAGCAGAGGGCAATGATTGATCACCCTGGAGCAGATATCGCTTCGGCGATCGGAGCATTGTCGTTGGCACGCGACCAAACCGCCCGAACCCGGGCATCGCGCCCACATCCGCGCCGATAGGCATTATAGCGTAGGGGGTTCTTTTTATAGTAATCCTGGTGGTACCCCTCAGCGGGCCAGAAAGCGGTCGCTTCCAGAATTGGCGTCACGACGGGATTTGGCAACACCTTCGATGCCTCTAAGGCGGCCTTGGAGGCAGAAGCTGTCTCCGCCTGATCCTCACCCCCGGTAAAAATAGCTGTCCGGTAACTGTCACCGCGGTCACAAAACTGGCCACCTGCATCGGTTGGATCGACGTGCCGCCAAAAATATTCCACCAGTTCGCCATAGCTTACGGCCTCAGGATCGTAGACGACCTTCACAGCCTCATAATGCCCCGTATTCTCATAGGTCACTTGCTTGTAAGATGGGTTCTCAAGGGCTCCGCCTGTATATCCGGAGATCGTATCGAGCACGCCGGGCACCTTGTCGAAATCACTTTCAACGCACCAAAAACAGCCGCCGGCGAAGATGGCTTCAGCTTGAATTCCAGACGCAGGCGCGGATCGCAACGCGCCTTCATTGTCGGCAGATGCGGTTACGAAAAAACTGGCCGCTGCCGCAAAACCAGCGAGGCCCATAAAAATTATGTTCGTACGAGATAACCGCATAACATCGCTCTGCTCAAATTTAATATGGACAGCCCTACCGTCCTTTTCAGCTATATGGTGCTTTGCGCTGTAAAGCATATAGTCAATGTCTGCTGATCACGGGAACTTGTTTGTGTGTAGGCTTTTGCGCAACACCTATGACGTCATGACGCGGACTTGCACATGCGCGGCCCGGCCATCTCCGTCAACGACGCTGATCTTATAAAAGCCGGGCTCCGCTGGCAGCCAGATCGGTAAGCCCGCATCATCCAAAGGACAAGGAACCCCGTCGATATACCAGGACAGCGGCCCCTCGCCGCTCGCCGCGAGCACAAATGGCCTCGGGGGGCGCTCACCAACCGAGCCGGCCCAAAGTTCAGCGCCGCGCGGCGGGAACAGGATATCCGGCGGATGGGCATCGGGCGCGAACCGTGCCAAAGCCGCTTGAGCTGGCCGGTGTTCCGGCGAGGTTAGACGAGAGACATTTGTCTCGTTCATATCAAGACGCAGAACCGCGCGATCTGCGATTTCAAAGAGCACCGGCAACGCATCCGATCGCCCGACATGGCCAGGTCGCGGGGCACCATCAGCGCGGCCAACCCATACGACGATCGCCAGATCTCCAGCGACCCCGGCGGCCCAGGCATCACGAAAACCATAGGAGGTGCCCGTTTTGAAAGCGAGCTGCGGTGCCTCATCGCTCAGCCGTCCGGGCAGATAACCTTCGGGCGGCGGTGCCTGTTTCAATATGTCGAGTACACTCGCGGCGCTCGACGGATTGAGGAACCGCGTGCCTTCGCCTTTGGCCGATGCAGCCTCTGCATCGCGCCGCCAGACGAGTGGCTTGGCGATGCCGCCATCGCCAAGGGCCGCATACAGGACCGCGAGCTCCTGCAGGGTCAGACCAGCGCCGCCAAGGGCAAGGGCGAGGCCGGGATCGCCAGTTCCACTGCCGTGGATCCGTGGCGAAGCGCCAGCAAGGCGCAATTGTGCTGCAAACCGCGATGGGCCAACCCGGTCCAGAGCAATCACCGCCGGCACATTCAAGGAGTGTTGCAACGCTTCGGCAATCGTCACATCGCCGCGAAACCCGCGATCAAAATTTTCTGGCTGATAGGCGGCAAACCGCTTCGGCAAGTCTGCGATCACTGTTGTCGGCAGGGCGGCACCATCGTCAAAGGCCATGGCATAGATGAAGGGTTTCAGCGTGGAGCCCGGCGAGCGTGCCTGGCGGGTCAAATCAAGCCAGCCGCCTGGGCGGCCCCGCCCTGCAGAGCCAATAGCGGCCCGCACAGCGCGGGTTGGAATATCCACAACCATCGCGGCAAGCTGAACATCATCGCCAAAATCAGCGGCCTTTTGCGCAAGCAGGCGCTCCAAATCGGACTGCAATCCAGCATCCAATGTGGAAACAGTATCGGTCCGACGAGGGCCGGCCTCCAGGACCTGGGCCGCTCCATGCCAAGCTTTGGCCGGGAAACTCTGGCGCGTCGGCAAGGGAGCCACATTGACTTCCATGCGCCGCGCTGGACCCAAAAACTGTTGCTGTTCGAGTTTGGCTGCAATCCCGGCGCGGGCGGCCTGGGCCTGTTCGGGAAATCTATCGGGGCGGCGGCGTTCAGGGGACTGCGGCAGGGCAATCAAAAGGGCAATCTCGTCATCGGACAGGGCATCAGGCCCATGGCCGAACCAGGCAAAACTTGCGGCGCGTACCCCCTCCAGATTCCCGCCATAGGGAGCGAGGGTCAGATAGAGTTCCAGAATCTCGCGCTTTGAAAGGCGCGCTTCCAATTGTATGGCCCGCACCATTTCGATCAGTTTCGCCGCGAAGGTGCGGCGGCGGGGCTCTAATAGCCTGGCCGTTTGCATGGTGATAGTCGAACCGCCGGAAACGATCCGACCAGCCCGAAGGGACGTGCCGATGGCACGCACCATGGCAAACCAGTCCACACCGCCATGAACAAAAAAGCGCTTGTCTTCAACCGCGAGCAAAGCATCGATGAAAAGAGGATCAATCGTATCGAGCTGCGCGGCAAATCGCCATCGCCCCTCGGCCGTTGGAAAAGCCCTGAGCGGGCGGCCATCCCGGTCAGCGACCATGGCCGATACCACTGCCGCGCGTTCGATCGGCGGCGGAAAGGCAGCGTTCAGGCCAAGAATAAGCGCAACAATTACACCTATCGCAACAGCCAAACGGCGCAGGTTTTGCGCCGGTCGTGTCATGGCCGGCCACCTGCTCCAGCGACGCGCGGTGATACGACCAGCCGGGACGCTTTCGACCGGGCGGATACATCCGGCCGATACATATCTTCGGCGGTCACGCCCGGCACCGTAAAATCACCCGCCGTTACAGCACGCACCAGGTAGGCGAGCGTTACACTCTCATCGCGCACATCAATCGCGGCGACGTATCGGTCGTCGCGGGCTTCAGCGGTGCGGGGCCGATTGATGGATCCAATCCACGCAAAGGCACCATCATCGCCGTTTTCCAAATCGCCATCGGCGGGGCGTAGAACCGTTTCAATCTCGAAGCCCGCCGGCAATAGATCCGCCACGATCAAAGGGTTGGTGCGTCGCTCCTCAGGGTCGATGCGGACAACCACAGCGATCTGGTCGCCCTGCGTAACATCCCCTAGGGCAACAGGTGCCCCCGCAATCGAAAAGTAGCGTTTGGATATGGCAAGTTTGCTGCTGGACGGCGGCGGAGCGACCTGCGGCGTACCACGGGCAACCACTGTCCGGAAAAGCGGTGTTTCGCCGCCAAGGGTAAAGGTCACCTCACCTTCGGTTTGTGCTTCTGACAGGAAATAGCGCTCATCATTGTCATTGCCCCGGCCAAGGCCCTCAACGTCGACCTCAACGCCGCCTTCTTCACCGATAAGCGCGTTGACGGCTAGCAATAGGAAGGACTTTTCCTGGGTAGTCAGGCCCGACGGGTCCGGCAAATCTTCGCCAACACGGTCGGTCAGGCGGGTCAGTGTCTCCGTAAAACCTGTTTCTGCGGCAAGGGCGAGCAGGCCGGCAAGGTCCCGCCTTGGTGTCTGGTAATAGTCGCCGGTATTGTCATAACCAAGGACGGCTTCTGCGGACGCAAAGGCGCTTGCGGCCCGCGCGCGGTCGCCCATCAGGGCAAGGGCGGCCGCAATATGGGCCCGGGCAAGCGGACTTTCGACCTCTTCGAAGCCGCGATCATGTATATAGCGAAGCCGCGAAATGTCGGCCTTGCCGGCCTTGGCAAGGACGTACATCGCATAGGCCGAGGCCCGGCGCATGAGCCTTGCCTGGGTGTCATTGTGCCAATTGCTCTCCCAGCGGTCGGTGTCATAGCCATAAACACGCCAGGCATCGCCCTGGGACACGTTAAGCATGGCTGAAAACGCCCGGTCCAGGGCCTCGGCGGGGACTGAATAGCCGGCTTCACGGGCGCGATAGAGAAAATCGGTTGTATACGCGCCAAGCCAGGGGGAGGCATATCGGTCGCCCTCGCGCCACAAGCCAAAGGCACCATCGGCGCTCTGTCGACTGAGGATGCGATTGACGGCCTCCTGGACACGGGTGCGGGCACCATCATTCCGAGCGTCCTCATCGCCGAGGGCGACCAGCTGCTCGGCATAAAGCAATGGCATGGCCCGGCTGACGGTTTGCTCGGTACATCCATAGGGATACCGAGCGAGCGAAGCGTATAACGCACCTGCATCCACGGGCAGGCTGGAAAAGCTCACACTCATGTCACGCGATCCCACCATCAGGCCCTCAAACAGATCTGCGCTGACCGTGTAGGTTTCGCCGGGCTGCATCAGCGTTCGGGAGACGCGGGAGACGGGAAGAAAAGCTGAACGCGTCTCGATCGGATAATCATGGTCTATGGCAAGCCCGTCCGGCCCATCGACAAGCAAAGTCAGCGTGCTGATACCGCTCTCACTGGCCGCAATGCGCAAGCCCTCATCGGCGCGCTGGCCGGGTTGGAGGGTTCGCTCAATCTCACCTGAACGGGCCGTCACCGGCCCTTCGGTTTCAAGGCGTGCCGTAAACGTTCCGGCCCCACCCTCGACATTGTCTATGCTTGCCGTCGCAATCGCCTCATCGCCCGGTGCCAGAAAGCGGGGCAGAATAAGTTCCGACGGCACGCGGTCTCGAACAATGATCGATTGGGATGCCGATCCAACGCCATTTTCAGACCAGGCAACCGCCATCAGTCGCAATTCGCCATTAAAGTCCGGCACATCAAAACGCACCTGCGCCTTGCCGGAGCGGCCGACATCGACAATGCCGGAATAAAGCGCAACGGTTTTGGTCGGCACGACGGAGAGCCCTTCACCGCCAAGCTGGTCACCGCCAGTGCGCACATCGGCCGGAAGCCCGAGATTGGGATCGAGCAAGCGCCCATAATCGTCGTAAAGGGACACGCCGAGGGCCTTCTTGCCGAAATAATGGCCAACGGCGTCAGGGCTCTGGAATTTCGTGAGCTGCAGGATGCCCTCGTCCACCGCTGCAAGGGTCAGATAGACAGGCTCCCGGGGGCCACCTTCGATGTCCACAGTAATCAAGTGTTCAAGCTCAGGGCGGATGACCTCATCGGCATTAATGGTCAGCTCAAATGTCCGCGACGACACATCCACCGGGACATGCGTTACCCCGACCGCGCGGCGGGGTTTTGCCTGGAGCACAGGGTCACGCGGGCTGTAGACGGTGACCATCACATAGGCCCCCTCTCCCCATGCCTCCGTTACCGGCAAAACGATCCGGGTGCCTTCTTTCGACACCTCCCGGTTCTGCACCGACAGAACACGATCGGTCGCGACGACGATCTGGGCGAGCCCGTCATAGGGCGCATTGACAGCGATCTGGACATCCCGGCCCACGCGCGCCGGTTCATCGGGAGCGAGAACACCGACCCGGTCCGGCGCTTCAACCCCGTCTTCGGACACCAAGCCGCCCCAGCCGACCCAGAACTGACGGCTCGCCGTGGCCGCGCCACTGGTCAAAATCAATTCATGGCTGCCCCAGTCCAGGCCGTCCAAGCCAATCTCTGCTGTGGCCCCGTCTGCCGTACGCAACACGCCTTCATTGACCGTGCGCACTGTGCGTGAGCGCCGCCAGCGCCAGGAACCACCCTCGCGGTACCAGTCATAGTGATAGTCAATGGCAACGACTTTCCAATCGATCCGGCGCGCCACGGCTGCCCCATCGCTTGCAACAGCAGCAACTTCGAAAACCGATGCACCGCCCTCGGCCACCCGGCCTTCGGGTGCTTTGATCCCGAGATATAGATCGCGGGGGCGATAGGGGATCCGCAAACTGTCGGCCACCGCCCGCCCGCCGGGCTCCAATACGTTGACAACAGTGTTCAGCCGCAGGGGCCGGCCACTCTCCTGGCCGCGATTGCCCGGGTCGAAGCGCAATTGCGCGATGCCAGCACCATCGGCAACCTGGTCCGGCAAACTGATGATCTGCTCACGGAATGTTTCATCGTGGCGGCCAAAACGGAAGCCTTCAAATCCGTCAAAGGGGCGTGGGTCTGGCTCGATCCGGGCTTGGGATTTCACCACCAGGCCCGCACCCGGCGCGCCATAGAGAAACCGTGCATCGACGGTCAGATCGCGCACATCATCCACGAGAATAGGCGTTTCATCCTCGCCCGCCAGGTCTACCTTGATGCGTTGAGGGACAAAGTCCTCGACCTGAAAACCCGTGCTGCCAATATTTCCGATCCCATCGATTTCGATTGAGGCCCGCCAAGTGCCGCGGGCGGCACCGTTGGAGAGGCGATACACGGTCTCAATTGCGCCGCCCTCGGCGTCGTCAAACCGGATGCGAGAGGCTTCGAGGCCGTTTGGCCGGCGCACGACGAGCGCGCCAGACCGGCCCGTTACAGCCCGTCCAGCCCGGTCCCGCATCAAACCAGTGAGGTATACCGGCTCGCCCGGACGGTAGATCCCGCGCTCGGCAAACAGATAGCCGTCGACAGCTGCCCGCGTCTCGCGTCCGCCAACGCTTTCGGAAGCGAGATCAACGGGTGGGCGGTCGAGGTCCAGCACAGCAAGATCGCCGGCTTCCCCATAGGCCATAATTAATTTCGCGGCTCCATTGCCTGTCCCAGACAGCAAAGGCGCACCAAAATCCACACGCCCCTCCGCGCTGGTCTGGGCCTCGGCGAGAATATCATTATTGCGCGCGACCAATTGCACCGTTGAGGCAGCAATCGGTTGGCCCGTCTGTAGGCTGCGGAGGGTTACATCAAGGCCATTCTGGCCTTTAAAGGCGGTCAGGGCGAGGTCCGTCATCATGATCCAACGCACCGCAGAAGCGGGCGGTTTCGATCCATCTGGCAAATCGCGGGCATCCTCGATGCGCACAAAATACGACCCTGGCTCCAGGTCACCAATTACGCTTGCCAGCGGGAAAACCGTGACCACCGGAACATTTTGTTCGCGCGCGACGCCCATTGTCCCGGACCAGAGTTCAGTTGCCACATCACTTGGGTTCTGGTCGCCATAAACATAGGCATACCGCCCTTGCCCGGCCGTGCTGCCCTGGCTGATATTTTTAAAGGCGAGGGCCCGGTCGTTTACCCGCGACACGGTAATCTGAACGCTATCGACATTGACCGTTTCAATTGGCAGGCCGTCGGCGGCGATGCGCGGAAGAATAACGCCCGACCCTTTAAACCCGACATAGGCTGGGCGGTCCTCAAAGCTAATCGGCACCTCTTCGGTGGTCTCCAGGGCACGGCCATCAGCAGCTGGTAGTCCAGATTTCAGGATCGCCGTACGCTCATCGCCAAAGCCAAGGCCGCCAACACAAAGCTCTCGGCCCTCAACGGAAAGCGCCGGCCGGAAGGCTGGGCGGAACTCGACGAAGGGCGAATAGTCCGTTTCAGGGGCAAGCGGATCGGAAAAAACAAAACACGCTTCAGGCTGTACGTCGGACACATCAATCTTGTACCGGAAATACGTAAAGTCGGCTTCGGCCTCCTCGATCGCACTCTGGCGCTGCCGCTCCCGGCGTTCAGCGGCGCGCTGCTCGGCCCGGCTGCGGGGAACGATCTCGCCTTCCTGGAAAACGGCGGTCTCCTCGACCCCGGCGTCGTCACCGCTGCCACAGGCCGCCAAGGCAAGCATAAGTGAGACCCCAAGGCCCCTTGCCCATTGCTGAAACTGTGTCATGTCCGTCCCTCATCTGTCATTTGATACAAAGACTACTCCACAAGCTGGCGCCGCGAACAGGGCAACGGCAAGACTTTCTTAAGGAACAAGGCCCCGTGGCGACCACAATTGATACCCTTGTCATCGGTGCCGGGGCCGCGGGACTGTTTTGCGCCGCTGAGATTGGACGTCATGGCAAGTCGGTCCAGATTATAGACCATGCTGCGAAACCAGCAGAAAAAGTGCGTATTTCCGGCGGTGGACGCTGCAATTTTACAAATATCCACACCGCGCCCGCCAATTTTCTGTCCGAGAACCCACACTTCGCCAAATCCGCCCTCGCCAGATACACCCCGCTGGACTTCTGTGATTTGCTGGCGACCCACAGCATTACCTGGCATGAAAAAACCCTCGGCCAGCTCTTTTGCGACGGACGCTCCAGCGCGATCATAGAGATGTTGTTGGATGAGCTTTCAGCCGCCGGCGGTACGCTTGCCCTCGGCGTCGAGGTGACCGAACTCCGAAAGGAGCCGTCCGGTTTCACAATCAACACATCGACAGGTGCCTTCCTCGCCAATCGGGTTGTTATTGCCACCGGCGGGCTCTCCATCCCCAAAATGGGCGCGACCGGCTTTGCCTATGACATTGCACGCCAGTTTGAGCATGCGGTGATCCCGCCCCGACCTGCCCTCGTCCCATTGACCTTTTCCGGTCGTCTGAAAGATATTTTTGCTTCCCTCTCGGGGGTTGCGGCAAATGTCGTGGTGCGCGCGGGTCGCGCCGCCTTTGAAGAGGCCATGCTCTTTACCCATCGCGGTTTGTCTGGCCCCGCAGTTCTGCAGGCCTCGTCTTATTGGCGCGAGGGAGAGGAGATCGGCATTGATCTGCGTCCCAACTCGAGGGGGACCGACGCTTTTGTCGAGGCGAAAATCACGAGCCCGAAACGCACACTCGCGGCGACCATGGCCGATCATCTGCCTCGACGCCTGGTCGAAATGCTGTCCGTCGAGCTCAACCTGCCAGCAGATACCCGCCTTGCAGACCTCTCGGACAGAAAACTGGAAGATATCGAGCGGGCCCTTGGTGACTGGCGCTTCACACCCACGGGCACCGAGGGCTGGCGAACAGCGGAGGTGACCGCCGGCGGTATTGATACAGCTGGGCTATCGTCCAAAACCATGGAAAGCCGCAATGTGCCTGGCCTCTATTTCATTGGGGAATGTGTCGATGTGACGGGCTGGCTCGGCGGCTATAATTTCCAATGGGCTTGGGCAAGCGCAATGGCCGCAGGGCGTGCGATTGGTCTAAAATAGCCGTTATACGGAAAATAGAGAGTTTTTTTATAAGAAATACGCCCGCTATAGCAATATCCTCTACCCCAACGATTCATTATCTATTGGTCGCGCGCCCCGAAACGCGAGATATTTGAATTAGAATATTCGGAGCAACGACGCGCCTATGACGTCGAGGCCCAAATACCCGCCATAAACTGGAGGAGAAGGTATGGCATACGACAGTGAAGAAAAATTGGGCGGCTGCCCGATTATGCATGGCAACAATAAAACCACGGCGACGGGCAGTATTGCCAATCGCTTTTGGTGGCCGGAAGGATTGAATCTCAAAGTCCTGAACCAGAATGCACCGCAGGTGCGTGCCCTGGAAGAAAGTTTCGATTATGCCGAAGCTTTCAAGAGCCTCGACTACAAGGCCCTGAAGAAAGATCTCACAGATCTGATGACCGACAGCCAGGACTGGTGGCCGGCAGATTACGGCCACTATGTCGGCCTGTTTGTCCGCATGGCCTGGCACAGCGCCGGCACCTATCGCACCTATGATGGACGCGGCGGCGCTGCCTCGGGCTCGCAACGCTTTGCGCCGCTCAATAGTTGGCCCGACAATGGCAACCTCGACAAAGCGCGCCGCCTGCTCTGGCCGATCAAACAAAAATATGGGAACAAAATTTCCTGGGCCGATCTGATGATCCTCGCCGGCAATGTCGCCATGGAATCCTGCGGTTTCAAGACCTTCGGTTTTTCAGGCGGACGCGCAGATGTTTTCGAACCCGAAGAGGACATTTATTGGGGCCCTGAAACCGAGTGGCTCGCCGCCTCCGGGAATCCAAACAGCCGCTATTCCGGCCAGAGGTCCTATGAAGGCGATGCCGACGCCTACAAACTCGATACGCCCCTCGGAGCGGTCATGATGGGCCTCATCTATGTGAACCCAGAAGGCCCGGATGCTGTGCCGGACCCCCTCGCCCATGGCCATGATATCCGCGTGACATTCGCCCGTATGGCCATGAATGATTATGAAACGGTCGCACTGGTGGCTGGCGGTCACACCTTCGGCAAAGGCCATGGTGCCGGATCGGAAGATCTCGTCGGCGTCGAGCCAGAGGGCGCGCCCATGGAGAATATGGGCTTTGGCTGGATGAACGGCCACGGCTCTGGCAAGGGCGATGACACAACAACGGCCGGTTTCGAAGGCGCTTGGACGCCGACACCGAACAAATGGAACATGGAATATTTCGAGGTTCTGCTCGGATATGAATGGGAACAGGTCACAAGTGCCGCTGGCCACATCCAGTGGCGGCCGAAGCCGGGCCAAGGTGCACCGGAAGCCCCCATGGCCCACGATCCGTCCAAAACCCAGCCATTGATGATGACGACGGCAGATATGGCGCTGAAATTGTTCCCGGATTACGCGAAAATCTCGCAACACTTCCTGGACAATCCAGATGAGTTCGCCGATGCCTATGCCCGCGCCTGGTACAAGCTCACCCACCGCGATATGGGCCCGATCTCCCGCTATATCGGCGAAGAGGTTCCAAGCGAAGAATTGATCTGGCAGGATCCTATTCCAGAACATGTCGGCCCTATGATCGGCGATGGCGACATTGCCGGCCTGAAGGCGAAGATTCTCGCCAGCGGCCTTACTGTTCAGCAACTCGTCAACACGGCTTGGGCCTCCGCCTCGACCTTCCGCGGATCGGACAAGCGCGGCGGCGCAAATGGCGCGCGCATTCGCCTCGCACCGCAAAAGGACTGGGAGATCAACACAGCGTCGAATGTTGGTGATGTCATCGCCAAGCTGGAAGAGATCCAGGCCGATTTCAACGCAGAGGGAACGCAAGTGTCCCTTGCCGACCTGATCGTCCTCGGCGGCTGCGCAGCCATCGAGGCCGCTTCCGGCGCATCGGTCCCCTTCACACCGGGTCGAACGGATACCACCCAGGAGTTGACCGACATCGACTCCTTCGACGTCCTGGAACCAAAGTTCGACGGTTTCCGGAACTATAAGAACACGGCCGACCCCCGATCCACTGAAGCCCTTTTGGTGGACAGAGCCCAACTCCTGGGCCTCACGGCTCCGGAAATGACCGTTCTTGTCGGCGGTTTGCGAGCCCTGGACGCAAATGCCGGCGGCTCCAAACATGGCGTCCTGACCGATACACCCGGTAAATTGACGACGGATTTCTTCGTCAATCTGCTGGATATGGATATCGATTGGAAGGCAGGCGACGACGACGCAGAAGCTTTCGAAGGCCGCGACCGAAAAACGGGCGAGGTGAAGTTCACGGGCACGCGGGCGGACCTTGTATTCGGGTCGAATTCCATCCTGCGCGGCATTGCCGAAATCTATGCCCAGAGCGACGCCGATGCGCGCTTCACGGCCGATTTCATCGCTGCATGGGACAAGGTGATGAACCTAGACCGGTTCGATGTGAACTGATCATTCCCTAACGGGCTGACCGCCTTGTTGGATCAAACTTAGAGGGGCCGCTCCAATCGGGGTGGCCCTTTGTCCATGCGCCGGCCTCGGCGTTTGTTACAAATTGCATGAGCCAAGCGAAGATTGCGAGGCGCATCGCCGCCACCGGCTCCCTTTGGAATGATATGGTCGAATGTCGGTCGCCACCGCTTCCAGAGCGTTGCGTGGGCAACTTCCGCGCGACGAGCTGGCATAGGTTTTTGACACAAGGCGCAGGCACCGTTTTGAGCCGCCCATAGCTTATGGAACAAGGGGGTGTCTGGTGGGACCGGTGGGGTCGACATGGGGCCTTATTTGAGCGCCTGCGGGATCGCCCACCCGCGCCGCGCACAGGCAGCCAGAACGGTATTGCGCAGCAAACACGCAATGGTCATCGGGCCTACCCCGCCGGGCACAGGCGTGATCGCGCCGGCAACCTCCGCACATGTCGCAAAATCCGCGTCGCCCACAAGGCGGGTCTTCCCCTCGCCTTTTTCCGGCGCATCGATCCGGTTGATCCCAACATCGATTATACAGGCACCGGGCTTAAGCCAATCGCCGGTCACCATGTGAGGTCGACCGACCGCGGGCACGAGGATATCTGCGGTGCGACACAAGCCCGGCAAGTCAGCCGTTCGAGAATGGGCAATGGTCACGGTGCAGTTCTCAGCCAAGAACAGAAGCGCCGCCGGCTTGCCGACGAGGATAGACCGACCGATGACCACGACATGCTTGCCGGACAAGTCCTCGCCGAGGGCGGATTTGGCAAGAATCACACAGCCCGTCGGCGTGCACGGCGTCAAGCTAGGTTTACCCAGCACCAGCCGTCCCGCGCTTGTTTCGGTAAGGCCGTCCACGTCTTTGCTCGGGTCGATTTTCTCGATCGCCGCATCGCTGTCGAGGTCCCCCGGCAGGGGCAATTGTAATAGAATGCCATCGACGCTGTCATCGCTATTGAGCGACGCAATAAGCGCCTCAAGTTCAGCTTGGGAGATATTGGCGTCGACACGGTGATGAACCGAGCGCATGCCTGCCTCCTCGGTCATTCTAACCTTGGAGCGCACATACACCTGGCTTGCCGGATCTTCTCCAACGAGCACCACGGCCAATGTGGGCTGATCTGGCAAGGCGGCAACGGCCTCGGCAACGCCAGCACGCACCGCCGATGCGACGGCTTTCCCATCGATACGCGCTGCGGTCATATGGGTCTCCGTTTTTAAGCTGGGACAAGCATAATCAGTCGAGGGATCAATGCCTTGTCGACAAACCGGATCAGCAGAATGAAAACAAGCAGAGACAGGTCAAACCCGCCCATCGGCGGAATAAAACGCCGCAAAGGGCGAACCATCGGCTCGATGACGCTGTGCAGCATATTCCATATATTCCGAGCCGTGGGATTATGGGTCTGCAGAATCCCACCGGCGAACAGCCAGCTCATGATCACATAAACAAGGACAACCAAGAACAGCAGACCAAAGATCGGGCTGATCAAATACGCATAAATATCGAAAAGAAATCCACGCAAAATACGCCTCCCACTTTGGAGAAATTTGACTAGACCACATTGCCCCTTACCTGCAAGCAATGTTGTAAGCTTGCATCTAAACGGGGTGAAACAGGAAAGCCCCTGCATATCCACGCGAACCATGCTCTACTTACGGCATACCTGAGCAAAGGCCGCCAATCGATGCAAAATACGTCCCCTCCCATATCGGCCGATCTTGAGGTGCCAATGCGTCCGCTCACGGCGTTGCAGCAGGGGGCCATTGCGCTTGGCATGGTGGCGATGGGCATTGGTATGACGATCAATTTCGTCGTCGTCACGCCGCTCGCCAGGGACGCTGGGCTCACCGAACTCGAAGTGGCGGGCGTCCTAACAGTATCGGCCCTCCTGTTCGCGGTAATGACGCCGATATGGGGACGATGGGGGGATCGGTACGGACGTAAGCGGGTTATGATCTTTTCGCTTTTAGCGGCAGCTGCGACGAATGGGCTTTTTGCCATAGCGTTGAAGACCGCGCTCGCCGGCCTCGTTGTCGGGCTGTCGGCCTTCTTGATGCTGGCGGCCGTGCGCACCCTGTTCGGCCTACTCTCCCCGGGCATGTTCCCGGCCTCCATGGGCGCGATGATCGAAGCGACGACCCCGCGGACACGCGCCGCAGGCCTCGGCCTAATGGGCACAGCCG
>JBCBAO010000005.1:0-25442 GCA_038532405.1 Pseudomonadota bacterium
GTATTTTTCTTTGTCACAACAATTTGAAAGTCCACAGCAAACCCGGCGATCATCACAATCGGGATAACTGCGAGGGCAGCAATGATTGCCACATTTCCGGAGGTATTCGCCCAAACGCGACGGCTCGCGCTTTCCAACCAACCCTTTTTCATATCTCGGCCCTCTTAGGCTTTCTTATTGAAATCGATCCTACACTTATGCAGCAAAGACTTTTCGGCCGAGTTAGCTCGTTTACTCAAACTGTTGAGTGGCTGTTTGGAGCAGGTTAACCATTGTAACGCAGCGTTTGGAGGTGCCGGCGCTTGAGATCAGCCAGCTCCTATCCGAAAATATCATAAGTCGAATCAGCAGGAGGCTGAGCATGCGTCAATATCTGGAACTTCTTGACGACATCTTGCGCAATGGCGTGGACCGCGCCGACCGTACGGGCACGGGTACCCGGGCGGTATTTGGGCGTCAAATGCGGTTTGATCTCGCCGATGGGTTTCCGATGGTCACGACAAAGAAGCTGCATCTGAAATCGATTATTTATGAACTGCTATGGTTTTTGCGCGGCGATACCAATGTTCGCTGGCTGCAGGAAAATGGCGTTCGAATTTGGGATGAATGGGCGGATGAGAGTGGCGACCTTGGGCCTGTTTATGGCAAGCAATGGCGAAGCTGGGCCGCACCCGATGGCCGGGTCATCGATCAGATCGCATGGTTGGTCGACGAGATACAAACAAACCCCAATTCGCGCCGTTTAATCGTGTCGGCCTGGAACCCGGCGGATGTGAACGACATGGCCTTGCCGCCTTGCCATTGCTTGTTCCAGTTCTCGGTTATGGGGGGGAAACTCTCCTGCCAGCTCTATCAGCGATCTGCCGATGTATTCCTTGGTGTTCCTTTTAACATCGCTTCCTACGCGCTGCTGACTTTGATGCTGGCGCGCGCAACTGGCCTTGAGCCAGGAGAATTTGTCCACACATTCGGCGATGCGCACCTTTACCTGAACCATTTTGAGCAAGCTGAGTTGCAATTGACGAGGGCCCCAAAGCCCTTGCCGCAGATGGTGCTCGCGCCGGGAAAGACTGACCTGTTTGGATGGGAATATTCCGACTTCAGTTTGATCGGCTATGAGGCGCATCCACACATCAAAGCGGCCGTCGCGGTTTAAAAGTCTACGGATCGGCCTTCAATTATGTTGCCTGGTGAGCTGGTCCATTGGCCGCATTTGCAAATTCACCTCGCGCTTCGCGGCGCCTGAGGCCGTAGAAGATGATGATCGCACCGACCATTTTCCCAACAATCATGAAGACGATATTCCAGATCGAAAATTGCGTCGGATCGGTGAAACTCGCGCCATAAAGAAAAACAACCGTATCGATCGGGCTTGCAAGTGCCGATGATAAGAGCACGCGAGACGAAAGCCGAAGTTTTGTGAAGGTGAACAAAGACCAATCGACGGACTCTGAAATAGCGTAAGCGGCAGCAGAAGCGATCGCGATTGGTGGGTAAGCGTAATAAAATGACCAACCAATTGCCATTGCCATCACGAGCAAAATGCGGTGACCCATTTCGCGCTGGGCAAAGTCGCGCACAACAAAGACCAATCCGGTTAAAATCGTGATCGGGTTGAACATCGCACCGTCAATAAACGGCACTGGCTGCATAATGTGATGGGCTTGACCGAACGTCCAATTCAGAAATGGAATCATGATCAGGTAAACAATCGCCCAGATACGCCCCTTAAGTGCGTAAATGAGTATAAGTGAACCCAAGAGTAGTGTTGCGACCAGCAAAAAATGGTCGGGATTTCTATATGCAATTGCGTTAGTAAGCTCAGAAATCATGCCAATTTATACTTTCAATTGTACTTTTCGATCTTGGCAAATTTACGCTTGCCTCATTCAACAAATTGGCGTGACTAGCCAATTGGGGATTTAAGGCGAAGGTGCCAGAAAACATAGAAATATTGTCATGGGGGGCTGAAGGGATGAACGTTGGAGAACAGTATCAGCATTTGCGCGATCGTTGCCAAGGGGCGCAACAATGTGATCGGCCTGAACGGATCGCTGCCTTGGCGTTTGGCATCTGACTTGGCGTTTTTTAAAGACGCAACACTTGGAAAGCCGATTATTATGGGACGGTCGACTTGGGAAAGCCTACCAAGGCAGCCCTTGCCAGGGCGGGATAACATCGTTCTCAGTCGAAACTGGGACTACGCAGCACCCGGCGCACGAGTTTACTCCAGTCTCGGCCCGGCGCTCAATGCCGCACGCACGATGGCTAGCAAATCCGTTGTAGATGAGATCTTTATCATTGGCGGCGCGATGCTCTACGAAAAATCGCTACCACTCATTGATCGTTTATATGTCACAGAGGTCGACGCAGCCCCCGAAGGCGACGCATATTTCCCCGATATCGATGATAATCGTTGGGAGGAAACCTGGCGACGCGAACATTCTGCTGACCCGAAGAATGACCATGATTTCGTTATTCGACGCCTCGATTGCCGACTGCATAATACCATGTAATTGCCGCTTTTGGATGGGTCTGCGCCTGCTAACGTAAAGCATGCGCTTTATTCAGCTTTGTTTGGGGATCCTCTGCCTGCTCCTTTTCGGCGGCATTGAGGCTGACGCATTTGTTGTTGAGGGACCAAAAGAGAAAGCTCCATCCGCAAAGGCACACCTGGACCGCGCACCGCGTTGGGGGCTTTCAGCTGGCTCCTTGGTAGACGCTGGCGAGCGAGGTTTGGGCGGCGGCCTGGAATATGCGGTTGATGACAGCGTTTGTCAGATGCGGTTTGTCGACGGCTCAACCTGCCTTGAGATTAAGGCGGCGCTGCAAGACGCGTTGGACCGGTGGGCATCCGGTCATCCATCCCTGAGGTTTGTTGATGTTACGGGCCAGGTGGATCCAGCTTTTCCGCTTGCGGCGTTAGGGACATCGGCGCAGGGAGCCGAAATTGACTTTTTTGGTTCAGCGCCGGAGGCTTTTCCGCCCTTTCAGAATACCTCGATCACGGGCTATGCGCTTTTTTATGAGCGTCCCCAGGCGTCTCTTGTTCTCACCAATGGACAGATTGCAAAAGGTCCTATTGGTCGGATTGAAAGCGCAGATGTGCGATTTAACACATCCTATTGCTTTTATATCGATCCGCTTTTCGATGCGCTCGATAATTGTGTGCATTTTCCGTCCCTCGTTTTGCATGAGGTGAGCCATGCCTTGGGGATTGGCCATCCTGAGGAGGCCGTGCAGTTCAATCTCGACAGTGATCAGGTGCGCGGCAATGAAATAAAGATAGATTGCCTCGCGCCGTCCGAGGGGTTGGTGGTGATGCCGGATTATGATGGCGCTGCAGTTGCCCATGGCCAGGATGTTCAAGGGCCCGGACGATGGCGACGCGGGCTGACCTGGGATGATGTTGCGGCGCGCGATGCCCTCTATCCGCACTGTGGCATAAGGCGCATGGAGAGGGCTTCGGCGGAATGGGGTGCATTTGCTTTGTCTGCCGACGGGAATATGGGGCAGGCGACCCTTGCTGGGTCACCCCGTGAAGCAGAGGAGAGAGCGCTTGAGATATGTGAAGATCAGGGCGCCCCTTGCCGGCTGGTTTCGAGCTTTGACAATTGCTTTGCATTCGCCTCTGCACCAGACGGAGCCATCGGACACGCCAAAGCGTCCCGCTCGGACCATGCAAGGGTGGACGCGGTGCTTGCGTGTTCGGAAGTTGGCGAAGCCTGCCAGATTGTAGTCGATTTCTGTGCCTACGAATAACGAACCTTTCCAACCTCGCGCCTCCGTGTTTTGACCTGGCGACGAATAGGGATACGTCTATGGGCAACAACCGAAATGGGTGGATTGCCATGCTAGAGACTGCGTCTGATTTTCCGCGTGGCGAGGAGGGAGAGGTCGGGATCGTATCCCAACGGCCGGTCAACTGGGCATCGCGTTTCGCGCCCTATCGTGCGCCCAGTAATAAACGTGCTCTGGTGGAGTTGGCGATTACGCTCGTCCCCTTCCTTGGACTTTGGTGGGGCGCAGTTCTGCTTCTGTCCATAAGTCCTTGGTTATTGCCATTGGCCGTTATTCCGGCTGCATTTTTTCTTATTCGCGTTTTCATTATTCAGCATGATTGTGGCCATGGGGCGATGTTTGCGTCCCACCGCCTGAATACTTGGGTTGGTCGCGTCCTTGGCGTTTTGACGCTCACGCCTTACGCTTACTGGCGTCATTCCCACGCCGTCCACCACGCGTCTTCTGGGCATCTTGATCGCCGGGGGATTGGTGATGTGCCGACCATGACAGTTGCTGAATTTAAGCAGAGTAGCCGCTTGCGGCGGCTCGGATACCGCTTCGTTCGCCATCCACTTATCCTTTTCGGCGTTGGGCCAGCCTTTGTGTTTTTGATTCAGCAGCGCTGGCCTTACCTGTATGAGCGCAAAGGGCTTTGGCCGTGGATTAGCGTAATGGGAACCAATCTCGCCGTCCTTCTCCTTGCCTTCGGGCTTTCGCAGTGGGTCGGCTGGCTCGCTTTTCTTGCCGTCGAGGTCGCGATTATCTCGCTCACGGCGTCCATTGGTGTTTGGCTGTTCTATGTACAGCATCAGTTCGAAGACACGTACTGGGAAGGCAAGGACGTTTGGAAGCACCAGCCGGCTGCGTTGGAAGGCAGTTCATTCTATGATTTGCCCCAGCCTCTGGCCTGGCTATCCGGGAATATTGGTCTCCACCATGTTCACCATGTGTCGAGTGGTATCCCATTTTACAGATTGCCCGACGTATTGAAGGCGTTTCCCGAGCTCCGCCAGATGGGTCGTCTTGGTCTCTCCGACAGCTTTAAATGCGCCAGATTAAAGCTTTGGGATGAAGAAACCAAACGTCTGGTACCGTTTGCCCAGGCAAAGCAGGCTTAGCGGCGCACTTTGCAATCAGCCATATATTGGCGTGTTTGCCTTCATCCCGGGGATGCCGAGACAAAGCCGAGAAACGCGCGTGTCCTGCCTAATCTTCGAAAATAATTTTCGGTGCTGATTTAACATCCAGGTCGTCCAAGGCTGCAATTACCGACGCTGCAAGAGACGCGAAAAGCGGCCCTGCGGGTCCCTCGCCGAGTGCTGCCGGGATACCTGCGTCACCACCCGCACGAATTTCGGTGAAGAACGGCAATTCAGCGAGAAGTGGCAGCCCAAGGCTGGCGGCCATTTTTGATCCCCCACCTTCGCCGAACAAGGCATGGCGTTGGCCCATGGGGTCTTCGAACCAACTCATGGTTTCGACGATCCCGAGTACTGGCACTGCTGTTTTCGCAAACATGGCCGCGCCGCGCCGAACATCTGCGAGGGCAATTTCTTGCGGCGTTGTAACGATCAGAGCCGCCGTAAGAGGCACGCGTTGGGCAAGGGTTAAAGCCGCGTCCCCGGTTCCGGGGGGGGTGTCCATTATAAGCAGGTCGAGGGGTGTCTCTCCGTTGCTCCATTGTGCATCTTGCAACATCTGAGTAATCGCTGACATGACCATCGGTCCTCGCCAGATCATAGGCGCATCCGGATCAGTCAAATAGCCGATTGAAAGGGATTTCATGCCATGGGCCTCAACTGGTTCGAGTTTGCCATGCGCGCCAGTCCTGGGGTCGGCCTCAACCGTTCCGAGCATGGTTGGCAAAGATGGTCCGTAAATGTCGGCATCTAGAAGGCCAACATTCAAGCCGATTTTTGCAAGGGCCGCGGCAAGGTTCACGGCGACTGTGGATTTACCGACACCTCCTTTGGCACTCGTTACCGCAATGATTCTGTTGATATTTGGGATTGGGGCAATGCCATCTCGCTTTTCGGGCGTGGCTTGGGATATGGCATCTTCAGACAGGCGCGCCCCTTTTCGGACCCTACGCGTGCCGGTTGCTGGCGCGGGTTCGCGTTCGGCTGTCAGGGCTGCATGTGCCTCAGCGATCCCTTTTACGCTGCGTGCGGCGCTTTCCGCTTCCATTCGCCGCGCTTCGGAGGCTGCAAGGTCATCCGGGTCCGCTCTCAATATGATTGTGGCGCGTCCCTGCTCGGATACACGCACAGTTTCGATCCACTCTGCATGGCCAATCGCGCTGCGAACAGCTGCTTCAAGTGCCTCTATTCGCGCAGCTTTTGGCTTAAACATGATGCTCACTCCTTGAAGCAAAGGGGGTGTCATGCACATATCCCCACCAGCGAACAAATTCCAATGTATTGAGAAGGAGGGGCTTGATGCCCTGGAAAGACAACAAGGACATCGATCCACCAAAGAGTGCCGGCGGCCCCTGGGGTGGCGGCGGATCGGGCGGAGGCAATGGCGGCTCACCCTGGAATCGCCCCGGAGGCTCCGGTGATGGTGGTAAGGAAGGTCCAGACCTTGAAGAGCAGATGCGGCGGATGCAGGAACGTTTCCGTGGCCGGGGCAGAGGAGGCCGCGGTAACAGAGGTGGCGGCGGCGGCTTCGGCAAAGGTGGTTTTGTCATTCTCGGCGCGGTCGCTTTGTTTGCTTGGCTTGCGAGCGGTGTAGTGATTGTTGATGCCGGACAGAAAGCATCAATTTTCCGATTTGGGGAATGGCAGGATAATTTTGAGCCGGGGCTCCACGTCCATTTGCCGACGCCGATCGAAACCCATGAGATTGTTCCCGTCAGCGCACGTCAGGAGCTGACAATAGGCGTCAATAATGACGAAAGCCTGATGCTGACGGCCGACGAAAACATAGTCGACATACAATTCACCATCTATTGGAAAGTGAAGGATGACGCTCCCCAGAATTTTATTCTGAATGTTCGCCGTCCCCAGGAGGCTGTGCGCCAGGTGAGCGAAAGCGTGATGCGTGAGGTGGTGGGCAATAGTCAGCTACAAACACTGATCACCGAGGATCGTAGCGCAGTACAGCTTGAGGTGGAGCGTCAAGTGCAGCTTCTGCTGGACGACTATCGCGCCGGCATCGAAATTCTTGATGTCCAAATCCTCCGCGCTGACCCGCCAGGTCCCGTAATTGCCGCGTTTAACGATGTGAATGTCGCCGAGCAGGATGCGGAGACCAAGATCAATGAGGCGCAACAGGTCGCCCAGCGCGTTGTTCCCGAGGCGCGCGGTACGGCTGAGCGTCTCTTGCGTGAAGCGGAGGGGTACCGCGACGAAGTCATCGCCGATGCAAACGGCGAGGCGCAGCGCTTCAATCTTATCTATGAAGAGTATCGTCAGGCCCCTCGGGTGACGCGCGAGCGCATGCTTCTTGAGTCCCTGGAGCGTGTTCTGGAGTCCTCTGAGAAAACCATTCTCGACAATGAGTCCGGCGCGGTACCATACTTGCCACTCGACCGTGTCAACAATCAGGGAGGGCGCTAGATATGAGAGCGTTCGGATGGGTTTTTGCTGTGTTGGCCTTGCTTGCGGTCATTCTCGCCAGCAATTCATTTTACACAGTTCGCCAGGATCAGCAGGCGCTGGTGCTGCAATTTGGAGAACCAAAAGCGGTTCGTAACGCTCCCGGTGAGGATCAAGCTGGACTTTATTTTAAAGTTCCAATCGCTCAGCAAGCGATCCTTATGGACCGGAAAAATCTTGGGCTCGACGTTCAAAATCTGAAAGTGTTGGCTTCCGATCAAAGGCGTTTGAATGTCGATGCTTTCGTCCGCTGGCGCATCAGCAACCCGCTGAAGTTTTACCAGCGCTTGCGTACCGAAAGCAGCGCCGCCTCCCAGATCAATCGAATTACCGAGTCAGCTATTCGTGAGGCGCTCGGGACGGTGCCTGTGCCGCAAATTGTATCTGGTCAGCGCGCCTCTTTGATGGACCGAATCCGAAATACCGTAAACGAAAACCTCGCTGAGGATGGGATAGACATTATCGATGTCAGAATTCTCCAGGCCGACCTTCCCGATGAGGTCGCCGTTGGTGTTTATGAACGCATGAGTTCAGCCCGGCGCCAGGAAGCTGAAGGTATCCGTGCTTCGGGTGAGGAGCGGGCGCGCCAAATACGAGCAGCTGCTGCGCGGGATGCCCTTGTTATCGAAGCCCAAGCCCGGGAGCAGGCTGAGATCATCAAAGGTGAGGGCGACGCACGCCGTAACGAGATTTATGCAAATGCATACAATAAGGATGCGGACTTTTTCCGCTTCTATAGATCTTTGATCGCTTGTGAACGCGCCTTGGCCGGAACCGCGAGCGGAACGCGTGTCGTTGTTGCACCTGAGAATCTAAACCTTTGCCGCGTGTTCGAGGAGCAGGCTGGTACACGGTGACCCTGAGCGTTGTCGAGCTGATCACATTTGGCATCGGTGTGTGGCTGTTAATGGACGGGTTGGTCTTTGGTTTGATGCCAGACTTGCTGCGGCGGATGTCGGTCTGGCTCCGGGATGTTGACGATTCGGAGATTTTACGGGCCGGGCTGATATCGGCTGCGCTTGGTGCCGCAATTGTGTTTGTTGCTCTGCGTTTCTGACGCTGCTGCGTTCTTGCCGCGATTGTATGCGACCCCTAAGATCACCCATGCAAATGAGTGACATCTAAGGAGACAGTTTCGGATGATAAGACGATTTCGTCGGGGGATAGTCTTGGCCCTGTTGGCTTGTTCCTTGGGGGCAAACGCTTCGGCACAGGATCCGATGAATTTGTCCGGCGGCGAGGTCGCTAATGCGCGCGAGGCACCGGAGAGCTTTTCAAAGCTTGCAAAGCGACTGATGCCGGCTGTCGTCAATATTTCAACGAGCCAGACGGTCGCCACCGGATTGCCAAACTTTCCAAGCGATAGCCCCTTGGAACGTTTCAACCCGTTTTTCAACCGGGATGATGATGGGTTTCGCCGCCAGGGATCGCTCGGGTCCGGGTTTGTAATCTCGTCCGATGGATTGATTGTCACCAATAATCACGTGATCGAGTCGGCCGATCAAATCGAGGCTGTATTCTCCGATGGGCGAACTCTGCTTGCCACCCTGGTCGGGCGAGACGCCGATACCGATCTTGCCGTTTTAAAGGTCGAGAGCGAGGATCCGCTGCCTTTTGTTGAATTCGCCGATAGTGATATTGCCGAGGTCGGGGATTGGGTGATGGCGATCGGCAATCCGTTTGGCTTCGGTGGATCGGTTTCTGCGGGGATCATCTCTGCACTCGAAAGAGATATTCAATCCGGTCGCTATGATAATTTCATTCAAACCGATGCTGCCATTAATCGTGGGAACTCCGGTGGGCCGCTCTTTACGCTGTCCGGCGAGGTTGTTGGCGTAAACACAGCGATCATTTCCCCCACGGGTGGCTCGGTGGGCATTGGGTTTTCGATCCCGGCAAATCTTGCTCGCCAAGTGACAGATCAGATCGTGGAATATGGTGCGCCCCGGCGTGGCTGGCTTGGCGTAAACGTTCAACCGGTGACGGAAGATATCGCAGCTGCTTATGGGAGAGATGATACTGGCGGCGTTCTGATAACCAATGTTGCAGATGATGGTCCGGCACTCGCAGCAGGAATTGAAGTTGGTGATCTGGTGCTTACTTTTGACGGTCGTGAGGTGGAGAGCACCAGGAGTTTGACACGGATTGTTGCCGATACCGAGATTGGAAAACAGGTTCGCGTTGGATTGGTCCGCAATAAGTCCAGCCGTTCTGTAACAGTTACACTCGGTGAATTGGAACGACCGGAGGACGAAGAGGAAAAGCCGGAACTGCCCGATGCCGGCCTTGCGAACAATTCCGTTGGTCTGCAAACCGGGCGTATCGATGATGATGCGCGGCGGCGCTACGGAATTTCTCGGGATGTTACGGGCGCGCTCGTGATGTCTGTGTCTCCTCGGGGGCCGTCTTTCGGTAAGCTGCAAAAAGGGGACGTCATCGTTGAAGCTGCATTTGAGCCGATAAATGGGCCGACAGCTTTCAGAGATGCGATTGAGACGGCCGAGACAACACCCGATGTGCCACTCTTACTCCAGGTGAAGCGCGCCGGTCGCGATACGTTTTTCTCCATACGGCTCGACGTTAACTCGTGACGAATTCGTCCTCGTGGTAGCCCTGAAAAAAAAGTGCGCTTGTTAAGTCGGTATAGGCGATCGACGCATGGGCTTTTTCGGCGACAATCGGTTTGGCGCGATAGGCAAGGCCCAGGCCTGCGGCCTCGATCATGGCAAGATCATTTGCACCATCGCCAATCGCCAACGTGTCGCGCAGTTCAATATTCAAATCTGCAACGGCCTGATTCAGACGGTCAAGCTTTGCTGCTCGGCCAAGGATCGGCAATTGAACCTTGCCCGTCAGCGAAGCACCGTCATCGATCAGGGTATTTGCAGAGTGCCCATGGAAGCCGGCTGCATTGGCAACTTGTTCTGTAAATGCGGTAAAGCCTCCCGACACCAACAAGCAGCGCGCGCCCTCGGCCGCCATTGTTGCCACAAGCGTTGTAGCACCTCGGTTCAGATGGATCCTGGTCTCGAAACAGTCTTTTACAGCCTGAAGCGGCAACCCCTTGAGCATGGCGACGCGGGTCGTCAATGCCTCCTCGAAGTTGAGCTCGCCGCGCATGGCGCGTTCCGTTATTGCTGAGATTTCTGTTTTCAGCCCGGCGAAGTCGGCGAGTTCGTCGAGGCATTCCTCACCGATGATGGTCGAGTCCATGTCCGAGATGAGCAATCGTTTGCGCCGGTTCGCGAGGGGCAAAATCGCCGTATCGGCAAAAAATGTTGCGCTCAGTCCATGCAGAGCTTCTGCAGCAGTGTGGCTGGGAGGTCTAAAAACGATTTCGGCGGCTGTGCTCGCTTCACCTGCGCCCAAAAGCCTCGGTGGCCCCTCCGGCGTAATTTCCGCGCCATCGAGGAGACCGAGCAACGCGTCGGGCAAATCTGGTGCCGGACCTGGCATAACACCAACAAGAACGAAGCGCTGATCAAGGTCTAGGTCCGGCAATTGCAGCGCTCCATGGGGTTTTCTTACAGGATGACTGCGTTTACCCCTGAACCCATGCCTCCTGCAATCCTCATTCATGGTCCAACCGCCAGTGGCAAAACGGCGCTTTCCATTGCCGTCGCCAAAGCGTTGGGCGGCGAGGTCATTAATGCAGACAGCATGCAGGTCTATAGCGACCTTGCGACCCTGACGGCCCGGCCGGGCGAAGAGGAACTTGCCGGTATTCCCCACCATCTCTTTGGGCATGTTGATGCGAGCGTGAGGTATTCGACTGGGGCTTGGCTAAGGGCAGTTGGCCCTATCCTCAGCGATATTCAGCGCCGCGGAAAAACGCCTGTTTTTGTCGGTGGGACGGGCCTCTATTTTATGGCACTGGTAAATGGGTTGTCGGAGATCCCTCCTGTGCCGGAGGACATTCGCGCCGACGTTAAGGCTATATCTTCGGCAGAGGGCGGTGCGGGCTTAAAGGCGCGCCTTGAGACAGTTGATCCCGTGCGAGCTTCGGAGTTGAAAACCGGTGACCGCCAACGCCTCTCCCGCGCTTATGAGGTTTGGCTTGCAACGGGCAAACCCTTCTCTGAATTTACAGATCGAAAAAGCCGACCGCTTCTCGCACCGGGTGATTGGATGGGGGTCGCTCTGACACCGCCGCGGGCACAGCTTTATTCAAGGATTGAACGCCGGTTTGAAGGGATGCTGATGGAAGGGGTCATGGATGAGGCCCGGTCATTGGTGGCGCGCGAACTCGATCCAGAACTGCCGATCATGAAGGCCCACGGTATGCCCTGGCTTGCTGCTTATTTGCGCAACGAAATGAGCGCTGAGGATGCTGCGGCCCATGCCAAGCGGGATACACGCCGTTATGCCAAACGCCAATTCACTTGGATTGCCCGACAATTCCCATTTTGGCCACGCATTCCGTCAACTCGGCTTGAAGATCGAATAAAGGTGATTTTTGCCCTATATAATGAGATTGACCTATGACTAAGGGCAGGTTATGCCTTTAATCAAACAGGGAGGGAACACTCGTGCGTTTGCGCAAGGTAATCGTTATGTGACGTCTGCACGCAGCCCACAAAGAGGCTTGCGGCAGGCGAAACTTTATCAAGGGCTCCTCAGAGAGCCCTTTTTCTTTGGCAGAATAGGATCTTGGGAGACCCGGATATGAGCAACACCGCCACAAAAACAGCCCTTCGCAGCATGACGGGTGCCGAGATCGTTATCGAGGCGCTCAAGGAGCAGGGTGTGGACGTGATGTTCGGCTATCCTGGCGGCGCGGTCTTGCCGATCTACGACGCACTGCACGAAGACCAGTCTATTCGCCACATATTGGTGCGCCATGAACAGGGGGCTGGCCATGCTGCCGAAGGCTATGCCCGCTCAACCGGAAAATGCGGTGTGGCGCTTGTGACATCTGGGCCGGGCGCTACCAATATGGTCACCCCAATTGCCGATGCGATGATGGACTCTATCCCTATGGTTGTCATCACGGGCCAAGTTCCCAGTCACCTGATAGGAACCGACGCATTTCAGGAGTGTGATACGGTCGGCATAACCCGATGCTGCGCAAAATATAACTATCTTGTTCTCGATGCCGAGGATTTAGCCTCCACCATCCATGAAGCGTTCCACGTTGCCCTGTCCGGCCGGCCGGGGCCGGTGGTGATCGATATTCCGAAGGACATTCAGTTTGCGACGGGCACCTATCGCGGAAAGGAGTGTTTCGACCTTCCGACCTATCGGCCGCAAACACGGCCAAAGCCGGACGCGATGGCAAAGGCGGTAAGACTAATGCGGGCGGCCAAACGCCCGGTCTTCTACACAGGTGGAGGCGTGATCAACTCCGGTCCTCGCGCAAGCGCCCTGCTGCGGGCGCTCCAGGCCGAAACCGGATTTCCGGTTACCTCGACGCTTATGGGGCTCGGAGCCTTCCCTGCGTCCCATTCCGATTGGCTCGGCATGCTAGGCATGCATGGCAGTTTCGAGGCGAACAATGCCATGCATGATTGCGATCTGATGATTTGTATTGGCGCGCGGTTCGATGATCGCGTGACAGGCCGGATCGATGCGTTTTCCCCAGGATCTACAAAGATCCATATCGATATCGATCCGTCCTCAATCAACAAAACCGTCCGCGTAGATTTGCCGATTATTGCCGATTGCGCCGAAGCGCTTGAAGCTCTGCTCGCCGGTTGGACAGCGTCGAAAACGCCGGCACCGGATCTTGCGCCCTGGAAAAGCGAGATTGAAACCTGGCGCGCCAGGAAGTGTTTTGCCTATGACCACAGCGCGTCGGAGATCAAACCTCAATATGCCGTGGAACGTCTCTATGAACTCACCAAGACCCACGACACCTACATCACAACAGAGGTTGGTCAGCACCAGATGTGGGCAGCCCAGCACTATCATTTTGAAGAGCCTAACCGGTGGATGACAAGCGGCGGTCTCGGCACGATGGGGTATGGCCTGCCATCGGCGGTGGGCGTGCAGGCGGCGCATCCAGATAGCCTCGTGATTGATATCGCCGGCGAAGCGAGCGTCCAGATGGTGATGCAAGAAATGTCGACCGCGGTTCAGCACGGCCTACCGGTGAAAATCTTTATTTTAAACAATGAATGGATGGGCATGGTGCGCCAATGGCAGCAATTGCTCCATGGCGAGCGATACTCCCACTCCTATTCCGATGCCCTTCCGGATTTTGTAAAGCTTGCCGAAGCTTATGGGGGCCACGGCATTGTTTGCGACAATCCAGATGAGTTGGATGCAAAAATCTTGGAAATGATCGAAACGCCAGGGCCGGTCATTTTCGATTGCCGTGTGACCAAGGCCGAAAACTGTCTACCGATGATCCCATCGGGTGCCGCACACAATGAGATGATCCTTGCCGAGATCACGGGTGATGAAATCGGCGAAGCGGGCAAGTCGCTCGTCTAAAGCCGCAGCATGGGAGTTGAGGGAACCGGCATGGGCGTGTTTGAGTGGCAACGGCACAACCGGTGTGGAGGGATGGCCATGGCGTGGATCGACGATGTGTTGGATTTGGCCCTGAGCAATTGGTACAGTGTGGTGACGTTGGGCTCCGGCCTCGTCGCCTTTATCAGCGCCTGGTTTGCCCGGCGCGAGACCATTCGGCAAACCGAGCTTCAGGCCCAAGGGCTGCGCCGGCAAATGGATCATGACACCTTGATTTGGGGGCGGGAGGCGATCCATGCCCTCGCCGATGCCGGGGACCTTTGTGACCGCATGAACAGCGCAACCTTTGCGGACGACCAACTTGAAATTGCCCGCCGGATTTCCTCGCTCGTTGACCGGGGACGGATGTATTTTCCCAATGTTGATGCAAAGGGGCGGGGACTATTTGTCAAGAAAATCCATGGTGCGCACAAAGACCCGGCATTTCGCGGATCCCGGCCGCCGATCCTGGATGCCATGATGTTTGCCTATTATGAGGTCCGCGCCCTTGGAAACACTGAGGTTTGCCAGGGAGCCCAGGAGTTCATTTGGGACTGCCGGCGGTTATTGGTTTCCGAGTTGCAGGGCCATATTGATCCACAGGCTATGAAAGAGCTGATCAGACAATACAATCAGCAATCGGCCGAGGAGCAGAAGCTCGCCCAGAAGCGTGCCAGTGTTCTGCGCGCCCGGCTGCAAGATCGCCGCCCGGGTGTCATTGATGAAAGCGATGTTGCCCCCGCAATGGATCAGACCCCATGACAGATCTCACACCGGCCCCGTCAGCGCCGCCCTCCGCCTATGATCTTTCCCATGAGGAAGAGGCTGAAGAACGCCGCACGCTCGCCGTAATGGTAGACAATGAGCCGGGTGTCCTGGCTCGCGTGGTGGGATTATTTGCCGCGCGTGGCTACAATATTGAAAGCCTGACCGTGGCAGAGGTGGATGAGACACGTCACCGTTCGCGCATTACGATCGTCACCTCGGGCACACCCCATACACTTGAACAAATCGAAGCCCAGCTCCTGCGGCTTGTTCCCGTTGGCCGAGTGACCGACATTACAAAATCAAAGCGCGGCGTCGAGCGGGAGCTTGCGCTCTTTAAAGTCGCGGGCGAGGGCGAGAAACGCGTCGAGGCCTTGCGTATTGCCGAGATTTTCCGCGCCCGCGTGATCGACACCACCAATGCCAGCTTCATTTTCGAGCTGACCGGCGCGAGCGACAAGATCGATCAATTCCGCGAATTGATGCGCCCCCTCGGCCTCGTCGAGCTGTCGCGAACGGGTGTGCTCAGCATTAAGCGCGGGGCGGAGAAGGGGTAACGCCTTGCTGCAATAGCTTCAGATATTTCCAAGACCAAGGATTTTTCGAATGAAAATATACTACGAACAAGATGCAGATCTTGACCTCATAAAAGCGAAGAAAGTCGCTGTCATCGGCTATGGCTCCCAGGGTCATGCCCATGCCTTGAACCTGAAAGACAGCGGTGTTGAGGTGCGCGTTGGCTTGCAGGAAAGCTCAAAGTCGCGGGCGAAGGCAGAGGCTGAGGGCCTCACGGTCATGACCCCGGCTGATGCCACCCAATGGGCAGACGTGGTGATGATCCTGATTCCGGACGAACTACAGGCCGTGCTTTGGGCAAACGAGGTCGAACCCCATGTGCGGGAAGGTCAGCACATCATGTTCGGCCACGGCTTTAACGTACACTACAATTTGATCCGCCCTGCGGCAGGCGTAGATGTCTCGCTTTCTGCGCCAAAGGGGCCTGGGCATACATTGCGCGATCAATACCAGCGCGGCTTTGGCCTGCCTGGTCTCGTCGCCATTCATCAAGATGCGACCGGCACCGCAAAGGATCTGGCGCTTTCTTATTCGAAGGCCATCGGCAACACACGCGCTGGCGTGATCGAAACGAGCTTCAAGGAAGAGACCGAAACCGATTTGTTTGGTGAGCAGGCGGTGCTCTGCGGGGGCATTGTTGAGCTAATCAAGTCCGGTTTTGAGACCCTCGTTGAGGCAGGTTATGCCCCTGAAATGGCCTATTTCGAATGCTTGCATGAAACGAAGCTGATTGTGGATCTGATTTACGAGGGCGGCATCGCGAATATGAACTATTCCATCTCGAATACAGCAGAATATGGCGAGTATGTCTCCGGGCCGCGTGTTGTGGACAACCGCACGAAGCGGGAGATGAAAAAAGTGCTCACGGATATTCAAGATGGCACGTTTGCACGCAATTGGGTGTTGGAAAACCAGGCCGGCGCGCCGAGTTTCCACGCCAAACGGGCGCGCATGAACGACCATCTGATCGAGGAAGTGGGCGAGAAATTGCGCGGCATGATGCACTGGGCGCAGAATGACCGGCTGGTGGACAAAGCGCGGAATTAATCGCCTTGCGAGTGGGTGCGGCGCAGCAACACGGCAGCGTCGCATCCCCGTGAAAACCGTTGAATTGAAGCGTGTTCCAGGGGCCGCCACCTTTGACCTATCGATTTGATAGCAAGAAGGATGTCTCCCATGAACGCCCGTATTGTCGAACGCTCCATCGCCCTCTGGAAAGCCCAGAATGGTCCTCTTCGTAACCTCGCCGCTAGCGACTTTCCGAAGTCCAGCGAACCCTTCGCCGCCTACGATATCCGCCCCGAAAACCCCCTCTATATCGACTACACCGAACGCCGCTGCGATTATGTATAACTAATCGGGGAGTTCGCTGGCTGGTAGGCTGGTTTCTGAGCGGGTTCGAAATCGGCTTTCAAATGCAACGAGTAGACACGCCGCGATTATAATCACCGCTCCGATATAGAGCTGCCAGCCTGGGACCTCCCCGAAAAAGACCGCCCCGAGCAATGCGGCCCAAATGAGAGATGTATACTCAATCGGGGCGAGGCGTTGGGCGGGGGCGTTTGCATAAGCAATCGTGAACAAGAACCAGACCCCGGTACCTAGCGCTCCCAAGAAAACCAGGACCGGAAAGTCCGACCAGTCCATTCCAGGAAGGGTCCAAACTGTCATCGGCAAAAGAAGCAGGCCACCGATAACATTGGTGAATGTGACAATGGTAAGAGTGTCTTCCTCGCGCGCCCTTAGCCGCACGAGAACAAGCGTCAAAGCATAGAGGAAGGCCGACGCAAACCCCGCTGCAGCACCAAGCGCGCGGTTGCCCCCAAGCGGAGCACCAGCAGTCTCAGCCGAGATGGCGAAGGTTGCACCGGCAAAACCGACCAGCGCGGCCCCTATACTTAGCCCAGTGATTTTCTCACCAAGAACCACCCGAGCGATCGGCGCGAGCATAAGTGCCGCGGTGAACCCGATGACAGTCACGTCTGCAAGGCTGCGTTGGGTGAGCGCCCAAAAAAACAGGAACGCCGCTAAAAGTTGTATGGTCGCGCGGAAAGTATGGAAACGAATCGCAGGCCAACTCGGCGCGGGCTTACGTGCATGAATATAAGCCGCCATGGCGAACCCACCGCCAAAAAAGAAGCGCCAGGCCAGAAGCGTCGAGACCGCCATCTCTGCGGTCACCCCCTTAACGATTGCATCGACAACACAGCCAAGCGCGACGCCGAGCGCGTAGATCCATAAAGGCGATGATGCAGACAAAGGGTGGGGCATAACAAGTCTGCCCGTCCCAAGATGCGTCGCACGTGTCAACGGCGAACTGTTTTATTCACATGATGAAATCGCTCGACATTTCCTTATCATCCGCCGTTCGCCAGACCACATGAGAATATCCCACAAGGCCCAGCGATAGGATGCTCATGGCACCGATTTGAAATATGACGAGTGGAACAAGTTCGAAGAAGATCGTGGCGATTAGGCCAAAGGGGCCAATTCCCATGAACAATCGGCCCGCAAGGCGGTGGGTTTTTCCCAGCTGGCATCGCGGGCAGTGTCCAGGGGGGGCGAATGCTAAGAAAAAACGATCGCCGACTTTTCGGAAGATAGTTCCTAACGACAACAAAGAGGCCAAAGCTGTCAGTAAAAACAAACCTTACCAGCAGCAGCGTGTTTGACGTTCCACCCGTAAAGCTTATCGTCATGACTGCATGAACAATAAGTAGGAGAACACTGCTCGCTATCCAGATCGATACATAGAGATGATGGCTCTTTTGCAGGTTTTCTTTTCGCGGCTCAATCTTTGGAGGGACGAGCATAAAGCCAGAAGTGACGATAGCGATGATTTGCATCAGTCATAAATACAATTCAGCTTCTCCAGGGCTCGCAAAACGATCTGGACTGCCGTCTACCGTCCAATGTACTGCAATGCGTTGCCCATCAAGCTCAGCAGGGTATTGGCAGCGTCCACTAGAACGCTGGCGTTTGCGCGATAGAGAATTGTGTTGGCCTGCCGCTTCGCTATTATTAGCCCAGCATCACGCAGTATGTTTGAGTGGCGTGTTACCGTCGGCCATGCTGCATCGATGACACTTGTAAGTTCCTCAGATGTATTGGCTCCGGAGCGAAGCTGGGCCATGACCTCGCAGCGCAAGGGGTGGGAAAGCGCTTTGAAACCCGAGTTTTGCATTTTTGCTAATTAATGGCCAAGGGTTTCCTTATTCGCTTCATCCTTTAGGCTTTCGATCATCGGTTCGTAAAAGAGGTGACCAATATGGCAGCACAGGACCAAACGCCAATCGGATCTGGCTTTCATGCCAAATCGACAGCGGCCGAAGTCGTTGAGGGAATAGACCTGACAGGTAAGAATGCAATCGTCACTGGGGGCTATTCAGGGATAGGTATCGAGACTGTTCGAGCCCTTGCGAGTGCCGGTGCGAAGGTGACTGTTCCCGCGCGTCGGCTTGAAGCAGCGGAAGCAGCTTTGGGTCATATCGGGGGGGATATCGAGATTGCCAGCATGGATCTGGCGGATATTTCGAGCATTCACAAATTTACAGCCGACTATTCGGAAACGGGTCGGCCTTTGCATGTCCTGATTAACAATGCTGGCATTATGGCCTGTCCGGAAACACGTATCGGGCCTGGATGGGAAGCCCAATTCGGCACCAATCATCTAGGCCATATGGCAATGACACTCGGCCTTGCGCAATCTATGCAAAAAGCAGAAGGCGCTAGGCTCGTTTCTCTTTCCTCCACGGCCCATGCCCGGTCGGACGTTAAGTGGGAGGATCCCCATTTCACATCGACCCCCTATGATAAATGGGAAGCGTATGCTTCGGCGAAGAGTGCCAATGCCCTGTTTGCGATAGGCGTTGATGCGCGTGGCAAAGAGTATGGTGTGCGGGCGTTTTCCGTTCATCCGGGCGGTATATTCACACCTCTTCAACGCCACCTGCCAGATGAGGAAATGGTCGCCCTTGGCTGGAAAAATGCTGATGGCACAATCCCGCCCGCCGTTGAGGCCATGTTCAAAACCCCAGAACAGGGAGCCTCCACCTCGGTATGGGCTGCAACGTCGCCGAAGCTTATTGGTTTGGGGGCTGTTTATTGTGAGGATGGGGATGTGGCCGCCCTCGCGACGGCCGAGAGCCAGCGCTGGGAGCATGTGCGTGAATGGGCGTGCGATGAGGAAAAGGCCGAGCGGCTTTGGGCAATGAGCGAGGAGATGCTCACAGGTGCCTGATTTAATTTAGCTTTGGACACGCCGATATGAAATATCTCTGCCTTGTCGGTGCGGTGTTGGGCCTCGTTGCCTGCGCTTTTGATAGCGGCCCTGGACCAGCTCCGGTCTTCCAGACAGGCCAAGTCGCCCCGCCGCCCACCGACTATGAAGCTTTGCTTGGCCATCCTGATCGTCCGGGGGCGGACAAAGGCAGTGACGCTTTGCGTAAACCGGCCGATGTGCTGAAATTTGCGGGGGTCGGATATGGTATGCAGGTGCTCGAGCTGACGGCAGGTAGTGGTTATTACACTGAACTCATGTCACATGCCGTCGGTGAAACGGGCCGCATCTATATGCAAAATCTGCCGCTCCTCGATAGTGATTTGGAAGAGGCAATTGGCGCGCGCATCGCCGACAACCGATTGCCGAATGTGGAGCAGCTGCGGGCGGATTTTGATGATCTGCCGGTGTCCGACCGAAGTATTGATCTGATAACCTGGATTCTCGGCCCCCATGAGCTTTGGGCTGCGCCATCGCGCCAAGCGGATTATTCGGTTGGAGAGCCGGATAAAGCCTTCTTGGAAATCGCGCGCACGCTGAAACCTGGAGGACGCTTCATCGTACTCGACAACGCTGCTGCAGCGGGAGGCAAGGCCGTTGCGACAGCGATTGCCCACCGGTTAGACCCTGCGATCGTAATTGCTTCAGCCGAAGCAGCTGGTCTTACCTTGGTCGAGCGTAGCGACCTATTGGCCAATCCCGATGACGACCAAAGCGTGGACGGGCTGGACCCAGCCATACAACATAGAACCGACCGATTTTTGCTAAGCTTTGAGAGGTCGGCTCTTTAACGCCTCTGACCTTGACCCAATGTGCATCCGCCCTCACACGGGCCACATGGACCGTCTGCGCAGATTCTTTATAAATATGGATCGCACCGCCGCGCGCACCATTGGCGTAACTTTGGTTCTGCTCATTCTGGTCATTGCTCTTTTGGTGGCCGGGCGAAGCGGCGGATTTATGGATTTGGAGACCTTGCAAGCCGCATTGGTCGATTTGCGCACATCGGGGATATCGTTTCCGATCGTTGTTCTAATTTTTTGCATAGGGGCCTTTCTCGGAGCTCCTCAGTTCGGACTGTTCGCGGCCGTGGTCGCGGCTTTTGGACCGTGGCAGGGAGCCATCTATAGCTGGGGCGGGACGATGATCTCCTCTGCGCTGACATTCTGGGTCGGCCGTTTGGGGGGTGAGACAGCGGTTCGCCGATACGGCGGTGCGGGGGTAAATGCACTCTCCGCGTTTGTTGGCCGTAACGCTTTCACTGCGAGTGCGGTGATCCGGCTTGTCCCAACCGCTCCATTTATCCTTGTAAATATGGCTTTTGGAGCAAGCAGTGCTGGCTTTCTCAATTTTTTAGGGGGAACTGCGATCGGTATCGTTCCAAAAATTGCAGTTGTCGCCTTCGCTGGGCAGACCGTATTTGCGGTTATGGCTGGTCGGCCTTGGCTCGCTGCCTTGGCGCTTGCGATGCTGGCGGCACTTTGGCTGAGCTTAGCTGTTATCAGCCGTCGGTATTTCCTATCCCGGCAGTAAAATTTTGCGCAACAAGCCCAAAATGCATTGACATCCGGGTGTTATCGTCTCGATAATACTTGTATGAGAAAAGACATGCTAAATCTAAAGCTTATTAGCCCCTGGCCTTAATCTGCACCGGTCCAAATTGTCCCGGCGCGCGGCCAGGGGACAAAAACCTTCTCACTCACTGGTAGGCCGCAGACCCATGGCAAATTCCTCAGAAATCAGAATTTTCGATACGACGATGCGCGACGGCGAGCAAAGCCCTGGCGCAAGCATGACCCACAATGAGAAGCTCGGCCTAGGGGCGCTGCTCGAGGAGATGGGTGTCGATATTATAGAGGCTGGTTTTCCGGCTGCTTCGATCGGCGATTTTGAAGCGGTTAGTGAAATCGCCCGCCGTTCATCCAATGCGGTGATTTGCGGTCTTGCCCGCTCCACGCCAAGCGATATTGATCGATGCGCAGAAGCCGTGCGCCATGCCGCGCGCCCGCGAATCCACACGTTTATATCGACCAGCCCCGTCCATATGAAGCATAAGCTGAAAATGGGTGCGAATGCGGTACTGGAGGCTGTTGGGCGGTCCGTTGCCCAGGCGCGAAATCTGGTGGATGATGTTGAATGGTCTCCGGAAGATGCCACGCGAACGGAATTTGATTTTCTGTGCAAGTGTATCGATGCTGCGATCACGTCCGGAGCCACAACCATCAATATTCCAGACACGGTCGGTTATACCCATCCAGAGGAATATGGCGCGCTGATCCGGAATTTGATCCAGACCATACCGGATAGCGATAAGGTTATCTGGTCAACTCATTGCCACAATGATCTTGGTCTGGCCGTCGCCAATTCCCTCGCTGGCGTATCCAATGGTGCCCGGCAGGTTGAATGCACGATCAACGGGCTGGGAGAGCGGGCAGGGAACGCGGCGCTTGAAGAAGTGGTGATGGCGCTGCGCGTTCGAAACGACACCCTACCGTTCAAAACCGAAATGGACACAACCAAACTCGCAACCGCATCGAAAATGGTCAGTCGTATCACCGGGTTCCCGGTTCAGTATAATAAAGCCATTGTCGGTAAAAACGCTTTTGCCCATGAGAGCGGTATTCACCAGGATGGCATGCTGAAAAATGCCGAGACCTATGAAATTATGAAACCCGAGGATGTTGGCGTTTCAAAAACCAGTCTCGTCATGGGGAAGCATTCTGGGCGCCATGCTTTCCGGGACAAATTGGAAAGCCTCGGATACGAGCTGGACGGCGACGAATTGAACGATGCGTTCAAACGTTTCAAGGCCCTGGCTGATCGCAAGAAACATGTGTTTGACGATGACATAGCTGCGCTTGTGGACGATCAATTGTCCGCTGCTGGCGAGCGCCTTGTGTTCCAGCGTTTGCGTGTGGTTGCTGGCTCCGATGGTCCCCAGACTGCGGAATTGGAGCTTGTTGTTGACGGTGTGGCGGCTGAAGCAACCTCGGAGGGCAATGGCCCCGTCGACGCGGTGTTTCGTGCCATTCGAACAATCGTACCCAACACAGCGAAACTCGACCTTTACCAGGTTCATGCGGTGACGGGCGGGACAGATGCCCAGGCAAAGGTTTCAGTCCGGCTGAAAGGGGAGGGTATCATTGCCACGGGTCAGGCTGCGGACACCGATACACTGGTCGCAAGTGCAAAAGCTTATATCCACGCCTTGAACAAATTGGAGGCCCGCCGGGCCAAACGCCTAGCCGCGTAGGCGCATCTGCGGTCGCTGGTTCGTGATTTGCCTTGGGAAAACTGCGCGTTTAGGTCTAATGCGTGATATCGCTTGGCATTCTCGTCGGCACAATTATGGAGCGGTCACCATGGTCAAGTTATATCAAAGTGCAGCTGCTTTATGTTTGGTCGCTGGTTTAGTCGGATGCGGGCCAGCAGAGATATCGGCACCGATTGGTGAAGAAGCTGCAGTGGTCCAATCCGTGCCCGCGCTTCCAGTTTCCGACTATGCCCTGATTGATGCCGCGTCGCGCCTTAGCTTTGTGTCCATCAAGGCAGGCGACATTGTTGAGACCCATCGTTTTGATCGAATTTCCGGGGATGTTTCCGGCGATGGCACCGGCCGCCTTGTTGTTGATCTCGCGAGTGTAAACACCGCAGTCGACATTAGAAATGAGCGAATGCGGGAGGTCTTCTTCGAGACAGCGACCTATCCAGAAGCCATTATAACCACATCAATCAACCCATCTACTTTTGAAGCGCTTGCGATTGGCGAACGGGTTGAACAGGAGTTGGAGGCATCTCTATCCCTGCATGGTGTCGAGCTTCCAATGTACACGACGATCGCGGTTACCCGCCTCGACGAGACAACCGTGTCCGTTGATAGCACTGCCCCAGTGCCTGTTGCTGCTGCCGATTTTGACCTGGCTGCTGGCATTGAGACTTTGCGAGAGATGGCCGGGCTCGACGGCATCACCCCTGCGAGCCTTGTTACCTTTTCCCTGGTTTACGAAGCCATTTAGGCGGCGCGCAAACTAGCGCACCACCAAATTGATACGGACGGGTTTGCGTGCGCGGCGACCGCGAACCGTGCGATATTGGTAATAACCATTGGAAGATACATAAACGAGCGTTGGCCCTCGATACGCTGGAACAACAGCGGTACCCACGGGAGCTGCGGACTGATAAACCCAAGCGGACGCTGGGCAATTCACGCGCCTTGCATCGCGGATGTCCTCGCGCACATCTCTGCGCGAAACGGCAATCTGCCGGTCGATCCGGTCTTCTACGAGATCCGGACAAAGGCGGGGGTTTAAACGCCACTCACCGGCTGCCAATGCTGGCTGGGGTGTGGCGCAAGCCGTTACACTGGCAAGTGCGATGGCCTTAAGGGTAATTGACCTGATCATATCGAACTCCTTGTCTATTAGGATCAAGGATTGAACGATCAACTCAGAAAAACCCGTCGCGCGTCCCTGTCAAAAGATCGGATCAAGCAGGCGATCGGGGCATAACAAGCCCGCTCAGCCGAACAATCCGAAGAGCGGTTTGTGTCTCGGCCGCCACCAGCGACGCAATCTTTTGTCGTTGGGGGCATCTTTGCGGCCGCGCGGAATATGAATATCATTCATAACTGGTTTCAGTTCTCGAATAAGGTCTTCTTCCACGCGCGCCTGCGCCGTGCGCGTTTTTAACCTGAGAATATGACGTTCCGTTGCCCCTCGTTTATGCCAAGCTTCGCGCCAGCGTTCATGCCCGATTAGGCGGCTTCTAAAATTTGCGGCTTTGCCAACATAAAGAGGTTTGAGCCAGAAGATGAAGCGGCGTCTTACGAATATGTAGACACCTCCACCTTCTGGAAGTCCCTTATCTGTGAGTGTTATCTTGAAGCGATAGGCGCGGCCGGTTTCTCCGTGCCATCTGCGCCGTCTAAACAGGATCATGGCGAGATCTCCATCGGTTGAGAGGTTAACCCTAGCCCGCCATCGGTTAACCAGTTGATAAGGAGCCGATCTGCCATCTTCAAAAATCACAAAATTACCATAATTCATAAGGAACGCTCAGTACCTTAAAAGGTGCTCTTTGAACTGCTATTAAGGACTGTAAAGCCAATAATGGTAGGCGATCTCGTTCATATGGTACGGCACGTATCTATTCTGTGTGATCAATCCCTTGCATTAAGGCAATGTAAACGGCATAGCGGTAGGTAGGGGCGAATGGAAATGTGAATTCGGAGCACGCCGACACGGGATGCGGCGGGCACTATAGGGAAGTGTGTTATCCATGATCGGTAGCCTCCTCGGCATGTTGTCTACGGACATGGCCATTGACCTCGGAACCGCGAATACGCTCGTTTATGTAAAAGGCCGCGGCGTTGTGCTGGATGAGCCTTCCGTCGTTGCGTATATGACGCAAGGCGGTCGCAAGATGGTTTATGCCGTTGGCGACCAAGCCAAATCCATGTTGGGCAAAACACCTGTTAACATGGAAGCCATACGCCCGATGCGCGACGGCGTGATCGCTGATTTCGAAGTCGCCGAAGAGATGATCAAGCACTTTATCCGAAAAGTGCATAACCGCCGTGCTTTCGTCTCACCTCTTATCATTATTTGTGTTCCCAGTTCGGCAACCAGCGTGGAGCGGCGTGCTATCCACCAGTCAGCCCTTGCAGCTGGTGCGCGCGAAGTTCAGTTGATTGAAGAGCCCATGGCGGCTGCCATCGGTGCTGGCCTGCCGATAGAGGATCCAGCCGGCTCCATGGTTGTCGATATTGGGGGTGGTACATCCGAGGTTGCCGTTTTGTCCCTGGGCGGGATTGTCTATTCTCGCTCGGTGCGGGTTGGCGGCGACAAGATGGATGAAGCTGTCGTCAATTATCTACGCCGCGAAGAGCGTCTGCTCATCGGGGAAATGTCCGCAGAGCGCATCAAGAAAGAAATTGGAACGGCTAAGGCCCCGGATAAAGGGTCTGGCATGACGCTTTCTATCCGCGG